>JASGCL010000008.1:29552-38872 GCA_030054115.1 Hydrotalea sp. | reverse complement strand
GATGTGTTGGCGGCCATCGACGATGAAGAGGTAGCCATGATGTTCGACAATAATGGCGCGGGCGGCATCGGCATTGTTGGCGGGGTGATAGACAACCTGGCCGACCATTGGAAACATATATTGGATTTTTTAAAAATCATCGTGCCGCGTTATGACGCCATGATTGCCGAAAGCGAATCGACATCTGGCACCGGGGGCGTGGTGGAGATGGCGGCATCGCCGCCGCTGGACCGAGAACAATTGCTCAACCGCCGTATGCTGGCCTTGGCCGATTATTACGACCGCGTTCGCCCCGAACAACCGGTTATCATCGCTGGCTCCACCGGTTCGCGCGCCAGCACGCGTAGCCTGATGCGCTCGGTGTTGCAATTAAAAAATGGCATGGTGATATTGCCGGGCTTTGATAAGGAAATGGAAGATGATGTTTGGAAATTTTTGGCCGCCGCGTTTGACGGCGCGGAAAATAATAATAAAAAAGAATCGCGGCCAAGCGCGCTGTTTATTTCATCGGCGATGGTTCACCCACAACGCACCATGGTGCATTTGTTACAATGGTTGCGGGTGCCACGCCAGGCGGTGCAATATTTTCATGCCGAGGCCGTGCCCGATGCTATTGCCGCGCGGCAAAAACTTTTGGCAGAAATTTTCCTGCCGCCGATAAAAAATTGGTTGGCACGCGCCGATGAAAAATTACCGGCCATAATTACCACCGCGATGCAGGCCGTGACGATATTGACCCTGCATGATAGGGAGGATGAGGCGCGGATGATAGCGCTGGTCATAAAAAAACAGCTGGTCGAAAATAATAAAACCATCGCGGTTGTAACCCGCGACCGGCAATTGGTGCGCCAGTTGCGGTTGGTGTTGCAGACCATGGGGGTCGAGGTTGAGGATAGTGCCGGCACACCATTTTGGCAAACCCCGTTGGGTATTTTTATTTTTATTGCCAGCCATTTTTTCAGCCACATCAACCAACGTCATTTGAAATCTCTGCTCCTCCACCCGTGGACAATGCCGGGCGATATAAAAAAATCGGCGAGCGCAACCTCAAGCGATGAAAAAAACGCCGCGCGGCAATTTGCCAGTTTTTTGGTGGTCGAGGTATTGCCACGACTGCGCGGCCCATTAACCGCCGAGAAGTTGCAGGCCGCCATCACCACCCCCGACGACGACCGACAAACAAAACCAGACGCCAAAGACATTGCCTTTCGCCAGGCGGTCACAAATTGGTTGTCGCCGATTTATGATTTGCTCAATAAAAAAGACCATCACCAACCAAAACCGATAACCCAGTGGTTGCAAGAATTCATGGTATTTGTGCAGGCCATCACCGCCGCCGCGCCACAGGATATTTTTGCCGGTGATGCCGGAAAAAAATTACAAATTATTATCGACGGGTTAATCAGCGACCACCAGGCGGTTGGCGGCGTGGATAATTTTTTAATGACGCGGGTTGATTTTCATGATTGGTTTTACGAATTGTTGGTTGATGAAACCCTGCACCGCCCATTTTTACAAATTCCGCGTTTGAATATTGTTGGCCCGTTGGAATCGCGCCTGTTAAAATTGGACATCACGATATTGGCGTCGTTGAGCGAGGGCATATGGCCGCGCGCCGCAACCCCCGACCCGTGGTTGCCGAAACCAATTCGCAAGCGATGGGGATTGCCGAGCGATGAAGAAAAATTATCCTTGGCGGCGCATGACTTTGCGACCAATTTTTTATCGCCCGAGGTGTTCTTGCTCAGCCATGAAAAAGAAAACGGCGTGCCGTTGGAAAAATCCCGCTGGTTGCAACGGCTGGAGGCCTTGCTCGCCGTTTATCATCAACAGGCGATAGATGTCGCGATGAACGCCCGCGCCGCCGAATGGTATGGCGCGTTGCAAGCTTACGATGACATCGAACATCAATCACCGGCGCACCCTATTGTGCGGCCGGCACCGACACCGCCGCTTGAGATGCGACCGCACCGCCTCAGCGTGACGCAAATCGAAAAATGGCAGGCCAATCCTTTTTGGCTTTATGGTAATAAAATTTTGTCGTTGCGCAAACCCGCCAGCATGGACGATGACACCATGGCCCAGGACAAGGGAAAATTATTGCACCAGGTGTTAAAAGAATTCCTATGGCAAAAAGACAAACACCAAGGGCGCGAAGAGGTGTTGTTGTTTAATTTGTGCGATGAGGTTTTGCGCGATTACCAGTCGAATGTTGCCAGCGGCGGCGGGGCTGGCGGCGTGGCCGGTGCCGTTTTCTGGCGTGATTTGTTTTATGAATCTTGTAAATTTTTTTGGCAGGGTTACCAGCAAGCGGGTATTGCCGAGAGCCTGGTCGAGGTTACCGGCTCGGCCGCGTTACCGGTTGCTGGTTACGATTTTACCTTAACCGCGCGCGCCGACCGAATTGATATTCACAACGATGGTCATGTGGCGGTGGTTGATTATAAAACCGGTGGCCTGCCGACACAAAAAAAACGTCAGGCCGGTGAAAGTTTGCAATTGCCGTTGGAGGGGTGGTTGGTGCAGAACGGCGGTTTTGCTGGCGTGCGTGGTGATGACTCGCCGATTGATTTAGCATTTTTACAATTGCAGGGGCGAAAATCAAAAAGCGAATCATTCGCCGCCAGCACCAAAAAAGATTCGTTGGCTAGCGACGCCTTGATAAACCAAGCGATAGAAAAATTGACCGAGCTGGTAAAAAACTTGGCCGATGCAAATTACGGCTTCATTGCTAACGAAGGCGAAAAATACAATGATTATGATTTGTTGGCGCGCGAGGGCGAATGGGCCAGCGGCATTGGTGAGGAGGAGCAAGACAATAATGAATGATATGCTCAACACCGAATTGACCGTGCGGGTGACGACGCGCGAAACCACCGCGACCAGTTTAACGCTGGCGCAACGCCAGGCGATAGACAGCGATTATTATGTTTGGGTTGCGGCCTCGGCCGGCAGTGGCAAGACCAAGGTGCTTATCGACCGCGTGCTTCATCTGTTGTTGGTTGGTCATCGCCTGCGCGATATTTTAATCATCACCTTCACCCGCGCCGCCGCGGCCGAAATTAAAAATCGGCTTGATAAAAAATTGGCCGAATGGACATTTGCCCCCGACAAACAATTGGCTGAGGAAATAAAAAATATTCTTGGCGGCAAATGGCGCGACGATGAAAAAAATAAAAAATTGAGTATTGCGCGCGGCCTGTTTCTGCGCATGATGGATGAAAAACAAAACTTAACTATCAACACGATACATGGGTTTTGCCAACAATTATTAAATTATTTTCCGCTCGAGGCGGGTGTGCCATTTGGTTTTCGCTTGGCCGAGGAAGATGAAGCAAAAAAATTACGCAACAATGCTATCGACACGACATTGCTTCGCACCGACGCGATGGTCGCGCCGCTTATCAGCGAGGTCAAACGCTATTGGCAGGACGCAAGCCAATTACGCCAGATGATAGAAAAATTATTGGCGGATAGGCGCGCATTACGCAACGAAAAAATATTAGGGCACGATGAGCTAGCATTTTGGCAGAAAAATTTTGGCTGGCTATCGGCGGATGAGGTCGAGGAGCAACAGGCCGCACGGCAAGCCTTACTGGCGCAGATTACAGCAAAAGATTTTTTGAATAAGGACGGCAAGACCATCAGCAAAACAAAGCGTAAAAAATTTTCTGAGGAGGACGAAAGCACCGCGAGCGCGATAGATGATATTGATGCGGTCCTGGCCGCCGCCGAATCGGCCGGTAAAAATTACGTTGTCTTGGCGTTGGCGATAAAAATTCTTGACCATTATGAAAAAATAAAATTTGAAAATGGGTTACTCGATTATGATGATTTGATTATCAAGGCCGGCGATTTGTTGGCCGATGAAAAAAATATTCACCCCTGGGTGCAATATAAAATGGCTGGCGCGGTGAAACATCTTTTGCTTGATGAGGCGCAGGACACCAGCCCAAGCCAATGGCGCGTCGTCGAAAGTTTGGTCGATGGGTTTTCGGTTTTGCAGAAAAATAAAGGCGACCATGGTTTTTTGGTGGTGGGCGATGTCAAGCAATCGATTTTTGGTTTTCAGGGGGCCGATGTCGCGGTTTATCAATATTACAAAGAAAAATGGCAACAGCATTTCGCCAGCGATTTCCGCGCCCTGCCGTTTGATATTTCTTTCCGTTCGGGCAAAAATATTTTGCAATTTATTGATAAGGTTTTTGCCGATAAAAATTTTGCCGCATCACACCAGGCGCACGACGCCGATTTGCCGTCGCAAGTTATTATCAAAAAATTTGCTTCTTATGCAAAAGAAAATAAAGAAGAAGAAAATAGAAAAAATGACCTGCGCGATTATATCGCCGGTGTGGCAAAGGATATTAAACAACAAATCGATGGCGGGGTGATTGTTGCACGTGGCGCGCCGCGCCGTGTGGTCGCGGGGGATATCATGGTGTTGATAAGGGAACGAAACCCATTGCAGGCACCGTTGGTCGCGGCGTTAAAAAAAATTGGCGTGCCAGTGGCGGGGCGCGACCGCATTACCCTGCGCGACGAATGGTTGGTGAAGGATTTGCTCAACCTTGGTCAATTTGCCCTGTTGCCGAGGGTTGATTTTTATTTGGCCAATTTGTTGGTGTCGCCACTTTGCGGATTGTCTTACGTCGAATTGGAAAAAATTGCCTTGGGTCGCGATGGCACGCTTTATGATTCGTTGCGCAATCATGCGGATAAAAATCGGGATGGTTGGTGGCCGGCGTTGGTGGCGTGGCTTGATAACATTGCCGGCGCGGCGACGCAAAAAAATGCTTTCGAATTTTTTTATAATATATTGCAATCGCCTTGCCCCTATCGCTACGGCGATAAATCCTTTGTCGGTTCGGGGCGCGCCATGTTGTTGGCAAGATGGGGCAGGGAGGAAGCGGAGACCATCAATATTTTTTTGGATAGGTTGTTATCGTTAGAAAAAAATAAAATTAATCATTTGGCGGCGGCGTTGGATAATTTGCTGGCCGACGACAGCGAAATAAAAAAAGAAACGGCGAGCGACCAAAATGCCGGCGTGCGGATTATCACCTGCCACGGCGCGAAGGGGTTGGAATCGCCGATAGTTTTCCTGCCCGATTATATTCCTGACCGCAGTAAACCAGATATGGCCTTGATGCGGGCGGATTCACAGCCGCCGCTTTTTTTATCGGCCGATGAAAAAAAACAACATGACGGTTGGCAGAAACAAAAAGAACGGGCGCGTGCCGAGGAATGGCGATTGCTTTATGTCGCCCTGACCCGTGCCAAAAATTTATTGGTGATAAGCGGTTTTGGCAAAAACCAAGAGGAGGAGAACACAAAGGGCGAGGCAACGGCATATAAAAATAGTTGGTATTATTTATGTCAGCGCGCCATGGCGGATTTGCCGCACGAGATAATAGATGACACGATGGTTCATGGCGACGCACCGATTATGAAATCGGCCGCGGCACGTCCCACCGACCCGTCGGCCAAGAAAAAAACGGGCGATATGGACTGGCTGACAAAAAAAATGAATTTGTCTTACGCGCGGCCGAATGCCCCCGCCGACGAAGCGACGCCACAAGGTTTTACAAACGGCACGCGCCCTTTGCATAAAAATGACGCGACGCAAAAAGGTTTGGCGGTGCACCGATTGTTACAATTGCTGACAACCATTGATAAGGAACAATGGCAGGCGGCGACGACAAAAACCATTGCCAAAGAATTTCCCGCGATGGCCAACCAGCAGGAAGAATTATTAGCGGAGGTTGCTGGCGTGCTTAACCATGGCGCGGGGTTAGACCAGCGCGGCACACCAAACCTGCCCGATGATTGGCGCGATATTTTTATGCCAACCGCCGATGGCAAATTGTTTTTGGAGCAGGAGGTCATGGGCATGGTGGCCGGCGCGCCGAGGGTGGGGCGGTTGGATAGAATGCTTATCACGCCGCGCGAGGTAAAAATTCTTGATTACAAAACATCGGCGGCGGCGATTACCACCATCGCCCAGGTGCCAGCAAGTTATAAAAAACAAATGATGGAATATCGCGCGCTGTTGCAATTGGTTTATCCGCAGAAAAAAATCCGCACCGCGCTGTTATTCACCAACGGCTTGCGTCTTATCGAAATTTAACTTGCGTGGCGCAATTTTTAATTTGCCTGTTGCAGGCGCGCCAAGGTTTTTGCCCGCCCCAAAAGCAAAAAAATATCGGCGATGGTCGGGCCATCTAACCGACCGGTCAGGCCAAGGCGAATCGGGTGGAAAAGGTCCTTGCCTTTTTTTCCTGATTCGGTTTTTATTTTTTCTAAAAAACTATTGATGCTGTCGGCGGTTAAATTTTCTGGCAAATGGGCGGCCATCAGGGCGAGCAATTTCTTTTCATCGTCGTTCGGTTTATAGTCGTTGAAAAAATTATCGCTCAAGATATTTTGCCAGGCCGCCAAATCATCCTTACCCATCACGCCGCCGCGAATTTTTTGCCATTGTTGGTCGTCGATGCTTCCCATCGCCGGCGCGCCATAAAAACTTATCGCGCCCGGCAAATCCAGCCCGCCAAGAATTTTTTTATTCAGGGCGATAAGGTCGTCTTCAAAAAACTTGGGTTCGGCCTTGCCAAATTTTTTTACATCGACGCTGGCGATTAAATCCGCCATCGTTTCATCGCCCCGCGCCACGGTCGGCAAACCTAAATGGGCAAGATAGGATAATATGGCGCGCGGGTGGACTCCTTGGGCGCGAAAATCCTTAATCGATTTTGCCCCCAGACGTTTTGATAATTTGCCGCCCGCACCATCGACCATGCGCGGTAAATGCGCCATGGTCGGGGCGGCGTAACCCAAGGCCGCAAACAATTGAATCTGCGCCGCCGTGTTGGTCAGGTGGTCGTCGCCGCGCAAAATCATCGTCACCCCCAGCAACCCATCATCAACCACCGACGACAACGTATAAAGCGGTGCACCATCGCCGCGCACCAACACCGGGTCGGAAACAATATTTTTTGGAAATTGCACCGCGCCCTTGCCCAGGTCTTGCCACGCCATGTCTTTATCCTCCAGCAGAAAACGATAATGGGGTTTGCGGCCGGCCTGCTCGAACGCTAAAATTTTTTCGCGCGTTAATGTTAACGACGCGCGGTCGTAACGCGGCGGCTTGCCGGCGTTTTCTTGGGCTTTCCGCGCCAGTGCCAATTCCTCCGGCGTTTCGTAACAGGCATAAAGCCGGCCGTCTTTTTTTAATTTTTCTACCGCCGCTTCATACAACGCCAGCCGGTCGCTTTGCCGATAAATTGCATCGAATGAAAACCCAAGCCACAGCAGGTCATCCTGAATCGCCTGGGCATATTCGGCGGTTGAACGTTCGCGGTCGGTATCGTCCAATCGCAAAATAAATTTTCCATCGTTGCGGCGTGCATGCAAATAATTTAGGAGCGCGACCCGCAGGTTGCCGCCGTGCAAAAAACCGGTCGGGCTTGGGGCAAAACGGCAGATGGTGTTACTGGTCATAAATATTATAGCGAATGGAATGGCGGGGCATAGCGCCCCAATAATTTGTTAGCCCAACCATGATGGTAGCGGCAAGTTTTTTTCGCGCAAAAACGCCGGGTTAAAAAGTTTCGATTGATAACGCGCGCCCGAATCGCACAAAATGGTGACGATGGTTTTGCCCGTACCCAAGGTTTTCGCCAATTTGACTGCGCCGGCGATATTAACCGCCGATGACCCACCGAGGCATAAGCCCTCGTCCTGCAACAGGTCAAAAATATAGGGCAGGGCTTCCTGGTCGGTGATTTGAAATGGATGGTCAATTTTTAAACCAGCGAGGTTTTCGGTAATGCGCCCTTGACCGATGCCCTCGGTAATCGAACTGCCAGTCGAGGTCAACTCCCCCGTGGTGTAATAATTATAAAGCGATGCCCCCATTGGGTCGGCCAAGCCAATTTTTATATTTTTATTTTTTTCGCGTAATTTTTGCGCAATGCCGGACAATGTGCCGCCGGTGCCAACGGCGCAAATAAAACCATCAATCTTGCCATCGGTTTGTTCCCAAATCTCCGCGCCGGTGGTTTCGTAATGCCCCTGGCGGTTGGCGACATTATCAAATTGGTTGGCCCATAACACGGGTGCGCCGCCCATGTCGGCCAAATCCTCGGCCATGCGGCGCGATGTGTGGATGTAATGTTTCGGGTCGCTGTATTTGGTTGGCGGCACCTCGACCACCTCGGCACCAATCAAGCGCAAGAAATCTTTTTTTTCTTGTGACTGGCTATCGGGGATAACGATGATGGTTTTTATGCCCAGGCTGTTGCCGACCAGGGCAAGGCCGATGCCGGTGTTACCCGCCGTGCCCTCGACCACCGTGCCGCCTTTTTTTATTTTGCCGTGTTTCAATGCGTCCTCGATAATTGCCTTGGCGGCGCGATCCTTGACCGAGCCACCCGGGTTCATGAATTCGGCCTTGCCATAAATATTGCAACCCGTCATGGCCGAGGCCTTGCGCAATTTTATGAGCGGCGTGTTGCCGATGGCATTGATAAAATCTTCTTTTAAAAAATTATTCATGGTAATTCGCCCCTAGGCTATTTTTTTGGCGGTTAATGTTCCCTGATGGCATGAAGATAGAGCAATTCGATGCGTAAGGCAAGGGGGACGGGGTTTTGCGCCAGCCATGTTTTTATCGTCTGTTGTAATAATTTTGGTTGCGCAAAATAACTCGGGATGCCGATAAGGCTGTTGGTCAGGGCCATGGCCCGCGCGTCGGTCAGAAGCGTTTTTGCGTCATTGTAGGTCAGGGTGATGTGGTCGCCGTCGGCGATGATGGCAGAAAATTTGGCCTGGCCAAGGGCGGCGATAAGGTCGGCCACTTGATGTCGCGGAAAAAACCGCATCGTGGCGCGCGGGTTATTGACCATTTCGGCGCGCAGGAATGATTGTTCCAATTCGGCCAGCCCCTCGCCGCCGAGCGACACGGCCTGAAAAAAACCGCCGATTTTTAACGCGCGATGGTATGACGCCAAATCATCGGCGCGGTCGCCGCCGTAATGCCACGCCATGAAATCAATTATTGCGTCGTATTTGTTGTCGGCATCGGGCGGGGTGGCTTGCTCATCAATAATGCTATCGGGGTAAAATTTCTGCAGGCGCGGCGCAAGCGCGAAGCCATCAACAAAAAAATTGCGGCAAAAAATATTTTTTAGTGGTTGCTTGATGGGTAGCAGGTGGTCGATAACTTCATCGCTGGCGAGGTCGAATAAAAATCGGTCGTTTTTAATATTATTGGCGCGCGTGATTTTTGCCGCCAATTTCTGTGGGTCACAAAAATTTTTCAT
>JASGCL010000008.1:27821-29452 GCA_030054115.1 Hydrotalea sp. | reverse complement strand
TATTGGCGCGCGTGATTTTTGCCGCCAATTTCTGTGGGTCACAAAAATTTTTCATAAAGTTAAAACAACCGCATCAAATTCTTGCCATCGGTTTTTAACCATTTTTCGGCGACCTGATATTCGGGGAATAGTTTTTCGACCAAATCCCAAAATCGTTTGCCATGGTTGGCCTCGCGCAGGTGACAAACCTCGTGGGCGGCAAGGTAAGCCAGCACCAACGGCGGGGCAAGCGTCAGGCGGAAGGATAACATGATGCGGGTTTCCTCGTCTTGCAGGGGGCGTTTTTTTCTGATGCAACTGCCCCAGCGGGTTTTTGGGTCGCGAATCGAAATCTGCGGCGTTGCCATTTGCAACTTGCGGCAATAATGGTCGACCACCGCCGGAAAATCCCGTTCGGCGACACGCCACAGGTATTTTTTTAATTTTTGCTGTTGCGTTGGTTGGTCGTTGCCGGGCACAATAATCTCTTGCGCGTTTTCCTTGACGCGGCCATTGCCGGTAACAAAATGCAATAGTTTTTTATGCCCCATGATGGTGATGTTTTTGCCGGATAATAAATCATGATATTGCGCGAAATGTTTTTCCTTGGCGACTTCCTGCTGTAACCAGTCGACCGAATGTTGCAAGAATTTTTTAACATGCTGATGGCCAGCAAAGCGCGGCAGGGTGATGGTCGCCACCCCCTGTTGATAGCGCAATATCATGCGGTGCGCCCGCGGGTTATATTTCACGCGCCAGTCGATGCTGGCCGGGTTGACGCCGTTAAAATCATCGGCTGTGTCGACGATGGTCGAAAAAATATGACCAACATGTTCTGGTCGCAATGGCGTAAAATGGGGCGTAAAATGGTTACGTGAAAACATGAGAGGGCAGTGGTTAGTGATGAGCGAAAATATCATCGTCGGCAAAACCATGCAGGTCGAGCAGGGCGCGCATCGGCAAAAATTTATGGCAGGCGGTCACCAATGCTTGGTCAACGGGCGTGCCCAATTTGTCCAATTTTTCTTTTATCTGGTGCAGGTATAAAACATCGCTCGCCGCGTAGGAAAGTTGCGCCGGCGATAATTCATCCGCCGCCCAATTTGAAACCTGATGTTCTTTATCCATGGTGATGTTCAATAAATCCTTCGCCAAATTGCTCAGGCTGTGTTTTGGTTCATTGGCGCGCAAAATTTTTGACGCAATTTTTGTGCAATAAATACCATCGGTCATCACCCCCAGGTAAAAATAAAGCACCGCGATGTCAAACCTTGCGTAATGAAAAATTTTTTTCACTGCCGCGTCGGTCAATAGTTTTTTTACATTCGGCGCGGCATGGGGCGCGGTGTGGTTATCGGCGGAAAATTTGACCAAGATGGCGGTGCCATCGCCTGACGACAATTGCAACAAACACAACCTATCGGTTTTGATATTCAGCCCCAATGTTTCGCTATCGACCGCGACCGATTTGCGTGCGGTAAGTTTCGCCAATTGCGCCGGCGTTATATCATCGGCAATCAGTGTATAATTATTGGTTATAGGCTTAGCATCCATATTGTCATTATAGGCGATTCTTTTATTTTTACCAGTTGTTAAAAACCGAAATCGGCTTTTTTAGGGAAAGAAAGCGGTTTTAGCTCCTCAATTTTTTT
>JASGCL010000008.1:0-27721 GCA_030054115.1 Hydrotalea sp. | reverse complement strand
AACCGAAATCGGCTTTTTTAGGGAAAGAAAGCGGTTTTAGCTCCTCAATTTTTTTTAAATGGTTTTCGTAATCGACTAACATTTTATGCCGCGCCGCGGCGTCGCTATATGGCACAAAATGGGCGGTGAAGGGCGGCAGAACATCAAACCCCACGTAATAAAGCGTGCCGCGCAATATCGGCCGCAGGAGGGTTAGCCAATCGCCATGCAACGATTGTTCATTTTCAAAAAATCCTTGGCGCGATCCAGCGGTGATGGTCAGCATCGCTTTCTTGCCGGCCATTTTGCCTGCTTCATAAAAATTTTTGCCGCCATAACATGGGCCAGATAAAAACACGCGGTCAAACCACCCCTTCAAAATGGCGGGCATCGAAAACCAATAAAGCGGAAAATGATAAATCACCAAATCAGCCCATTGCATTTTTTCAAATTCGGCAATGATATCGGGGGCAAGGGTTTTATGCTCGTAATTGTAACGTTGCTCCAGGGCGTAGGTCAAATAATCCGCGTTCTGCCTTGCGCCAAAATCTTCTGCGCTAGCCACCGGGTTAAAATTCATGGCGTACAGGTCGGAAACCTTTACCTCGTGGCCAAGTTCCCGCAACACCGCCACCGATTTTTCCAACATCGCGTGGCAGAATGATTTTGGTTCATGGTGCGCGTAAACAATAAATATCTTCATGGTTATTTTTTATAATCAATAATTTGCCCCTGCAATTTATTATTGTCCTGTAAAAAAGGCAAGGTAAATAACGCCACCGCCTCGGCGGTTTTTAACGTGGTTGCATCCTCCCCGGGGAAGGCCGCGGCGCGCATCGCCGTGCGGGTTGCCCCCGGGTTGATGGCGTTGGCGGTGATGTTGGTTTTTTGCAATTCGCCACCCCACGTGCGCACCATCGCCTCTACCCCCGCCTTGCTGATGCTATAGCCGCCCCAAAATGCCGGATAATTTTTTGTCACGCCGCTGGTAAAAAAAACAACCCGACCCGATGGCGATTGGTTCAGCAATGGCTCGCCGTAACGAATAAGCCGATGATAAGCCGTCAGGTTAAGGGCGATGGTTTTGTCGAAATCTTTTTCTTCCAAATGCGCCAGCGGCGTTAAATCGCCCAACCTTGCCGCCGCCCCAACCATAATATCGACGCGACCAAATCTTTTTAATATATTGGCGAACAGCAGGGCGATAGTGTCGTCCTTGGTTATATCGGCGGTGATGATGGCGATGTGATTCTTGCCGTTGGTTTTTTGCCTAACCTCATCGTCAAGCTCGGTCAATGCCCCCTGGGTGCGGGCCACCGCCAAGACGGTCGCCCCCTGCAACGCCAATTGCACGGCGACGGCGCGGCCAATGCCGCGCGACGCGCCAATCACCAGGGCGATTTTATCATTAAAGTTATTATTGGCTTTCTGCTTAAGCATAACGTTGGTATTTTATTTTTCGTCTATCAATAGGGCGTTAACATAATGTAATGTTTTCGCCGTTTATTTTTTCCTAAAGTTGCTTTAGTAAAATTATAGCCAAAAGTAAAAAAGATAATGAGGGCAATGACTTTCATAAAAAAGATAATCAATTACATCTTAAGGATTAAATAAAAGACGAATAACATGACGGATAAAAATATTTTTTTTCAACCCTATAAACCAGCAAGCGGCGCGTTCCTTATCGGTGATATGCTGGCACAAATCGCCGATAGGGTGGGGCTTACCACCGATATCGCCACCATGCCGAAAAGGGAAGTTAGGAATATCGCCGGCTTGAAGGCCGCTGGCGCGGGCGATGTTTCCTTCTGCGCCCTGGGGAAGCATCGCGCGCAATTGGCCGCCACCCGCGCCGGCGTGGTGTTGCTGACCGCCGATTTGCAAGCCGATGCCCCCAACAATTGCTTGGCCTTTGTCATGCGCGACCCGCAATTGGCCTATGCCCTGATTGGCGCAATGTTCTACCCACGCATGACGGCACAGCAACATGATATTCACCCAACCGCGGTGGTAAGTAAGACAGCGGTCATTGAACAACCGGTGTCGATTGCGCCATATGTGGTGATTGGCGACGGGGTTAAAATCGGCAAGGGGTCGATTATCGGTGCCAGCACGGTTATCGAACGTGGGGTGGTTATCGGCATGAACAATATCATTGGTGATAATTGCTCGATTAGCCACTGCGTGATGGGTAACGATTGCGATATCGACAGCGGGGTGCGCATCGGCGGTCGTGGTTTTGGCCTGGTGCCAACCAAAACCGGTATTGTGCGCATGCCGCAAATCGGCCAGGTGCTTATCGGCAATGGGGTTTGCATCTCCTGCAACAGCGTTATCGACCGTGGCACCAGCGGCGACACGGTGATTGCTGACAATGCGCAACTTGATAACATGGTGGCGGTGGGCCACAACACGCAAATCGACCGCTCGGCGGTGATATGCTCGATGGTCGGCCTGGCCGGCAGTGTTACCATCGGTGCCGGCGCGATGCTCGGCGGCCAGGTGGGGGTGGCCGACCATATGGTTATCGGCGCCGGGGCCAAGGTGTCAGCGCAAAGCGGCGTCGCCAGCAATGTCGGCCCTGGGGATTTTGTCGGCGGCACGCCGGCGATGAACCACATGCAATACCTGCGCGGCAATCATTTTTTAAGAACGGCGATGAAGGAAAATACAAAAAAATCAAGCAAATAAGACGTTCTTAAAAAAACTTCACAAAAAAAACCGCTGGTAAAAGGATGCAAAATTTTATAGACATAATAGGCAAACCTGGACACAATTTGAATAGACCTTATTATAATTTAGCAACCTTCTACCCACATGACCGAATCGATATTAAAAAACCTGGGGCGGCTGGATATTGAAAAACTCATACCCCATCGGCCACCATTTTTGTTTGTTGATACCATCCATGAAATTGTTAAGGACCAATCGGCGGTCGGTGAAAAAACTTTCCCGAGAAGCGAGGCCTTCTACGCCGGCCACTTCCCGCAAGAACCGGTTACCCCCGGGGTAATTATTGTTGAGGCCATGGCGCAGGTCGCCTGTTGCATGGCGGCGGCCAGCATCGGGCATATCGGCGATAAGGTGGTTTATTTTCTATCGATTGATGAGGTAAAATTTCGGCAAAAGGTTTTGCCGGGTGACACCATCACCATGAAAACAAAAAAATTGCAGGCGCGCGGCGGTATTTGGAAAATGTCGGGCGAGGCATGGGTGGGCGATAAATTATGCGCCGAGGCAACATTCGTCGCCATGGCGGCCGATGCGCCAAAATGAAACCAATAACAAAAAAAATGTTATAATGAGTAAGATAGACACCACGGCGGTTATTCACAAAAGCACGATAGTCGAGGACGGCGCGACCATCGGCAAGAATGTCACTATCGGGCCATTTTGCGTGATTGGGAAAGATGTAACATTGGGTGATGATAATATCATCCACAGCCACGCGGTGATAACCGGCAAAACAACGATAGGCCGTGGCAACGAAATTTTCCCCTTTGCCATATTGGGGAGCAAGCCACTCGATAAAAAATACGCCGGTGAGGATTCAGAGCTCATCATCGGCGACCGCAATCAAATTCGCGAACATGTCAGCATCACCCTCGGCACCGCCGGCGGCGGCATGGTAACCCGCGTTGGCAACGATTGCCTGTTTATGAATGGCGCGCATATATCGCACGACGCGCAAGTGGGCGACGGCGTGATATTGGTAACCCACGCCACGTTGGGCGGGCATGTGGTGGTGGGCGATGGTGCAATTTTGGGCGGCCTGGCCGCGGTGCATCAATTTGTGCGGGTCGGCCAATATGCGATGATTGGCGGCCTCAGCCGCGTGGTTGACGACGTGCCGCCATTCACCATGGCCAACGGCCCAGATGCAACGATGCAGGGGTTGAACCTGCTCGGGTTGAAGCGGCAAAATATCGACAAGCAAGATATTAAATTATTGCAGAAGCAACTTTATTATTTGTT
Source organism: Hydrotalea sp. (assembly GCA_030054115.1). Classification (NCBI taxonomy): domain Bacteria; kingdom Pseudomonadati; phylum Bacteroidota; class Chitinophagia; order Chitinophagales; family Chitinophagaceae; genus Hydrotalea; species Hydrotalea sp. The sequence goes on along the minus strand of JASGCL010000008.1, from coordinate 23,767 downwards.
TTCAAAGAACGAAAAATCACCAAAACCCTTGGACGAAAAATTGCGCGAGGTTAGCTTAGACAAAAATCCATTGGTGCAGAAGCTGGTCGATTTTTTACAACGCCGCACCCATCGCGGTATCGCCGGCGCGGATTTTTAGAATTTTGTTGGGGTGATAGCGGCCATTTATGATAACATTACCCATCCGTAACCTTGCCCATAACCTTGCCATGGCGAAAAAGAAAAAAACCATCGCCATGTTTTCTGGCTTTGACAATACCCCGATATTATTGTGGAAAAATGCACGGGCGCGCGGCGACGTTGTTCTGCCGATATTATTTCCCGAATTCGCAAAACGCTACCCGGCCTTTTGGCGTGGCAAAGAAAAATCGATGTTGTCGATTGGCCAATTGGGAAAGCTCATCGCTTTTTTAAAGGAACATCAGGTGACGCATTTTATGATAGTCGGGCGGTTGGAACGCTTGCCCTTAAAAGAATTGAAACTCGACATGACCGCGAAGATTTTTCTCGCGCAAAACATCGGCGTCTATGGCAAGGGGGATGACGCCCTGCTCTCCGCCCTGGCGCGGTTTATTGCCAAAAAAACCAACAGCCAATTATTGTCGCCCACCGAATACCTGCAGGGTGGCGAAAAAATAACCAAGGGATTATTCGCTGGCCGCGAACCGGCCACGGCGCATTGGCAAGATTTTAAAAAAGGGCAAAGGCTTTTGCAGGCGATAAGCAAATTTGATATCGGTCAAGCGGTGGTGATGGCCGATGGGTTGGTGTTGGCGATTGAAACCATGGCGGGCACCGACGCGATGATACAAACCACCAAGCCCTTCACCCGCCAACGCGACGCGGTGTTGGTGAAGGATTTCAAACGCGGCCAAAATAAAAAAGTTGACGCGCCGTCATTGGGCCCCGATACCATTCTGGCCGCCCATCGCGCCGACCTCAAGGGCATTTTTTTTAACCATCGCGGTAATATTATCGAGCCAGCAAAAACAAAAAAACTGGCCGAACAGCATAAATTATTTATTTATCTTTTTTAATGCTGGTGGGTTTGTTTCATTTTATCCAATTGGTCGGCGGTTGCTTCCTTTTGGTATTTTTTTTTCCATTCATCGTAATCCATGCCGTAGATTAATTTTTTGGCAGACGCGGTTGATATATCGCCACCGCTTGCCGCCATTTCTTCTTGATACCATTTCGACAGGCAATTGCGGCAAAACCCGGCCAGGTTCATCAGGTCGATGTTTTGCACGTCGGTGCGGGTTTGCAAATGGTTAATCAGCCGCGCCAATACGCGGGCGGCGATTTCATCGTTCAATGGCGCGGCCGCTTTATCTTGCGATTTATCGGTTGGCTTTGTCATTGCTTGGGTTTTTCTCGGAAACGTCTGGGGTAATCCTTGCCGACATCTTGGTCGCCACCCGAGGTAAAAATCCATTCGCTAACCGCGGCGAATGGGTCCATCGGGCCGCGGTAATTGCGATTTTGTTCGGTCAGCGGGCGATATGGCGAGCGCAAGCCAAAATTACCGGCAATCAAATCGCCAGTCATCATTTGCAAATTCAGCATGGCGAGGGTTTTGGCTTGCTCGGCATTAAGGAGGTTTAATTCGTTCAGCAAATTGGTATTGGCGGCCTGCATGAAATCGAGCAGGGTTTTCTTGCCGGTGCTATATTCGATATTGGCCGCCCGCACCCCCAAGCGAGAAGATTTAACCGCCTGGATGTAAGATTGTTCGGAACGTAAATTGGTTTGGTAATCTTGGTAAGTGCGATTGAATTGTTGCTTTAATTTTTGGCTGGTGTTGATGAATTGAAAATCGGCAACCTTGGCCGCGGCGATAACCGCGCGCGACCCCGACAACAATTGCCCCTGAAACCAGATGGGTTGTGTCACGGTAATGCCGGCGGCCAGGCTCTTGCTGGTGCTGGGACTATTGGGTTGGGTGCTGTTGGTCAGGTTGGCACTGACGCTAAGGTCGACCTTGGGTAAGACGCTGGTAAGGTTGGAATCTTTTTGGATGTTGGCGATAATTTTTTGCAATCGCGCCATTTGCAATTGCGGGTTGCGGGTTTGGAAATCCCGCACCCAATTTTCTTTTGAATCCTGAGCGCGTTTTTTAATAAATTCGGCAATATCATTTACCGCCGGTTCGATGGGTTGTAAATTCTTGCCCGGGGCGATGCCAAAAATACGGGTAAAGTCATCGGTCGCGGCGTTTAAATTTGATTCGGCGGTAAGGAGCGAGGCATCATTTTGCGCTTTCAAGGCCTCGCTCTGCGCCAGGTCGCTGGCGGTCATCACGCCGGCCTTATAACGAATCCGCGCCGCCATCAGGGTGCGGCTCATCAGGTTGTTGTTCCATTTTTGTATTTGGTAGGCCTTGCGCGCCTTGATAACATTGGTGTAGGCGGTGGCGGCCTGCAATATCATATTTTGTTCGGTTGAAAGATAGGACCATTCGGTGAGGTGGAAGACCGCGCGCCCCTGCTGGATGGCGAGGCTATCTTTACCGCCATTAAAAAGATTCTGGCTTATCTGCAGGGTGTAACTATCTCTATTGAATGAGCCATCATAATTGAAAGCAGGCGTCGCGCCCTTGGTTACGGCATAGGTCGGGCCGAAGTTGCCGATAATCACCGCGGTCGGGTTAAACATGGCCGAGATGGTGCCGTCATACAATTGCCCCTTGCTATAAACATCATAAAGCGCGGCCTTAAGACTGGGTTCGTTGGTCAGCATCCGCGCCAGGTAATTGGCAAAGCCCGGGGTTTGGTCGTTATTTTGGGTTGTGGCAACCGCCGAGTCGTCATTACCATTATCAATATCTGCTTGGGCGACGGCGGATTGCGCGGTGGTGCACAGCAACATCACCAACAGCAGGCGCATGGGATTTTTTTTAAAAAAATTGTTAAAAAAACTATTGCGGGGGAAAGCGGTTGTCATAAGCAAGAAATAAAAATAAGTCGTAGGTAATAAAAACAGGTAATCTACTTTTTTATCATAGCAGAATAAATTGTAGAAATAAAGTTGGCTATTTCAGCCGGCGATAGATGGGCGAGGGTTAGCTGGCGGTCGGGGGTTGCTTGTTCAATAAATACATCGGGCATGTGCCGGCTGTAGAGGGCGATTTTTTTGCCATCATGCAATTCCAAATCCTGCAGGCAATCGGCCATCTGCGCTGACAGGCCGCCGGAGGAGCCTTCCTCAAGCGTGATAAAAACCCCGTGGTCGGCGCGCAATTGTTCTATCATTTTTTTATCGAGCGGTTTGGCAAAACGGCTGTTGACCAATGTCAGCCGCGCCAGCAGGTCGTCGCTGGCATTTTGTTTTTGCAATATCTCCATCGCCTCGCTGGTTTTTTGCACCATCGACCCCAATGCCCACAAAACAATATTGCCGCCATTTTTGCCGTCGCGATTCTTGGCGGCGGTGATAATTTCGGCCTTGCCCAGGGTTATCTTATCCGGTTTTTTTGGCATGGCGACGCCCAAACCATTGCCCCGTGGGAATCTGATAGCAATGGGGCCTTGGTCATAATCTTTCATAAAGTGAATCATGGCGCGCAATTCGGCCTCGTCCTTTGGCGCCATAATAATAAAATTGGGTAGGGGCAACAGCATCGCCAAATCAAACGCGCCGTGGTGGGTTGCGCCGTCGGCCCCGACAAAACCGGCGCGGTCCAAAATAAAACGCACCGGCAAATTCTGCACCGCGATGTCATGCACCACCTGGTCAAAGGCGCGTTGTAAAAAAGTGGAATAGATAGCAACAAATGGTTTCAAGCCGCGCGTCGCCATGCCGCCGGCGAAGGTTACAGCATGTTGTTCGGCGATGCCAACATCAAGCACATTTTTGGGAAAACGTTCGGCAACTATATCTAATCCGGTGCCGCCCGGCATGGCGGCGGTGATGGTGACGACGTTTTTATCCGCCGCGATAATTTCAGACAAACTTTGGCCGACAATACTGGTGTAGGTTGGCTTGGTGCTTTTCGCCGATAAAGATTTACCCGATGCCACATCGAATTGACTCACCCCATGGAATTTGTCGGCGGCCAGTTCGGCGGGTTGGTAACCCTTGCCCTTTTTTGTCATGACATGCAATAATATAGGCATTTGCAATTTGGAACGTTTGATATTTTTTAGCACCGCCACCAAGTGATCCAAGTTATGACCATCGACCAACCCGACATAATAAAAACCCAAATGTTCAAAAAAATTATCGCCACTGGCCAGGCCACGCACGTAGCGTTCGGTCAATTTTAATCGGCTTTTTATTTTTTTTGGTAAAAAATCAAAAGCGTCGAAGGTCAATTGCCGCAACCCCAAAAATGGCTTGCTCGACATCAGCATGCTCAGGTGATCGCTGAGCGCGCCGACCGGTGGGGCGATGGACATATCGTTGTCGTTTAGGATAACAACCATCGGCGTTTTTAAATGGCCGGCGTTGTTCATGGCCTCGAACGCCAGGCCGGCACTCATCGCGCCATCGCCAATCACGGCGATGACCTTATCCCGCGTGCGGCCGGTTTTTTGGTTGGCCACCGCCATGCCGAGGGCGGCCGAAATGGCGGTCGAGCTGTGGCCGGCACCAAAATGGTCGAACGGGCTTTCGCTTATCATGGTAAAGCCCGACAGGCCATGTTCTTGGCGCAGGGTGCTCATCTGGTCCTTGCGACCGGTCAGCATCTTGTGGGGGTAGGTTTGGTGGCCGATGTCCCACACCAGCAGATCCTTTGGCGTGTCAAAAACATAATGCAGGGCGATGGTCAGTTCAACGACGCCAAGGCTGGCCCCCAAATGCCCGCCGGTTTGTGCCACCGATTCCACCATGGCGGTGCGCAATTCGGTTGCCAATAGTTTTAATTGCTTGGTGGTAAAATGACGAAAATCTTTTGGCCTGTTGATATTATCAAGCAAGCGCATGTTGCGTTTGTTGGTGGAAATGTCGGCAGGCATGATGTTTCACCCTATAGCAGGTCGGGACAAGTCATGACAAGTTAATGACGGGTTTTATTGGCGCGTGGACAGCGTTTTTTTTATCGTTTGTGCACCGGCGTGGTTAAAAAACTCGGCAGGGCGTCATCGCCGCCATCATCACCACCATGGTCGATACCACGGTCGTTGAGGGCTTGCCGGGCGGCGGGTCTTGGGGCGGGGCGGGCTTGCCTTTGCGGTTGACCATAATCTTGTTCGTAACCTCGGCCGCGCCCCGACCCCTGCCGTGAATCTTGTCGCGAATTTTGTCTGGGCTCTTGGCCTTGCTCATCTCCACGCTCATATCGTTGTTCATATTTCTTTTCTGGGCCATAGCCATGCCCCGAACCCTGCCGACGCTCTTGGCCATATCTTTGTTCTCGGCCTTGGCCGCGCGCTTGGCCTTGGTTCTGCCTACTGGGTCGCTCATTATCATAGCCTCGGTCGCGTCCTTGGTTGCGGTTATCGCGACCGTCGTTATATTGTTGGTTGTCGCGTCCCTGGTCACGTCCCTGGTCACGTGCATTATCGCGCCGTTGGTTGCTTGGTTGGTTGCCGCTGTCGCCGGCGTTGTCAGCTTGTCGATTGTTATCGGTCTGCCACATGGGGATTTTTTGCTGGATAAGTTTTTCGATGTCCGCCAAATATTCCATTTCGTTCGGCGCGACAAAAATAATCGCCTTGCCAGTTCGGCCCGCCCGACCGGTGCGACCGATGCGGTGCACGTAATCCTCCGCGCTGGTTGGCACATCCAAATTAAAAACATGGCTAACCTCGGGAATGTCTAACCCACGCGCCGCAACATCGGAACAAACCAACAGATTGATGGTGCCGTCGCGAAATGCCTGCAGGGTGCGCAGGCGTTGATGCTGGTCGAGGTCGCCGTGCAATTCCTCGGCCTTGATATCGCGGCCGCGCAGGGTTTTCATCACCATGCTGATGTCTTTTTTGCGGTTACAAAATATCAGGCCGTTTTTTATTTCTTCCTGCTGTAACAATTTTACCAGCGTCGGTAATTTGTCGCGGTCGGTCAAATGAATTTTTCGTTGGTCGATGGTCTGGGCCGTGCTGGCGGGGCGGGAAACCTCGATTTGTTTTGGGTTGGTCATGAATTGGTGGGTCAGGTTTTTTATTTCGTCGGCCATGGTGGCAGAAAACAACAGCGTCTGGCGCGATTTTGGTAAAAGCTTCAAAATTTTTATAATGTCGGGGATAAAACCCATGTCGAGCATGCGGTCGGCTTCGTCGATAACCAACAAATTAATATCGGTCAGGATAAGGCGACTGCGTTCGATATGGTCAATCAAACGCCCGGGGGTGGCGATGATAATATCCGCGCCGGCCATCAAATCCTTTTTTTGCGGGTCAAAGGCCACGCCGCCAATCAACAGCACCGAGCGCAAATTAACATGCTTGGTGTAGGCAGTGATGCTGTCCAGCACCTGGCTGGCCAATTCGCGGGTTGGTTCCAAAATCAAACAACGCGGCATGCGGGCGCGCGACGGCTGGTTGGCTAAAATATCAATCGCGGGCAGGGCGAAGGACGCGGTTTTACCGCTACCGGTTTGTGAAACGGCGATGACGTCTCTGCCCATCAATACCGCGGGGATAGATTTTTGTTGGATGGGCGTTGGTGTATTGTAACCTAAGTCGGTTACTATTTTTGCCAATTCGGGTGATAATCCACAGTCAATAAAACTTGGTGCGTCTTGCGCGTTTTGCGATTCTTGATTCATTTTGTATTTTATATGCTCATGTTGTCTCGCCAAACCTAGCACAAAGGTTGTCAATAAACAACCGCTTGCTATGTTGCCGCTGGCGTTGTTGGCAAATCATGGGTATAATAGGCAGTTGAAACAAAACGCAATGAATTCAATCAAGAAAATTTTTTATGGTTTTTGGCAAACCCTTGGTTTTTTAACCACCTTGCCCTTGCCGTCGGCATTTTTTTCCAAGCAATATAATTTAATGTCGCCCGGCGCAATGGCCGTGGCGGGGCTGGGCATCGGCGCGGTGGTCGGCGGGTTGCTTGTCGGGTTATTGGCATTACAGGTATTTCACATATTTGCCGTGTTGGCGGCTATCGTTACCGGCGTGCTTCTGACCGGTTGCCTGCATGAGGATGGATTTGCTGATTTTTGCGATGGTTATTTTGGCAAGCGCGACCCAGAAAGAATCCTCAGCATTATGAAGGATTCGCATATCGGCAGTTTTGGCGTGGTCGGTCTTATTATATTATTTTACACGCGCTTCACCGCGTTGGTGCTGATGTATGGTTGGCAATTGCATTATATTTTTTTGGCGTTGGTGTTGTCCGCCGCCCTGTCGCGACTTGCCATGACGGCGGCGTTGTTTTTACCGCTGGAGAAAAAAGGCCAGAGCTCGCTCCACCATGTGGCGCGCCCGAATTTTTTGTCGTTGCTGGTGCCGTTGCAGGTTTTATGGCTGGTTGCGTTTTTCCCAAAACCCGATGTCGCCGCGCGCGATATGGTTGTGCTGGGCGATTCGGTGGGGGCACAGGCACCATGGGGTATTATGTGGTGGCATTTGCCGGTAACATTGTGCTTGGTGCTGGCCGGTAGTTTGTTGGTATTTTTTTTATTGCATCGGCAAAAAAAATTACCCCTGACCGGCGATTCGCTGGGGTTTTTGCAAGTCGTGAGCGAGGTTATCCTCTGGTGCTTCTTCCTTAATTATTTTGGTTTTCAACAATAGGGTATGAAGCGGCGCATTATCAAAAAAAACCTGCCCATCATTCATCACCTGCGGGCGCGGCCGACGTTATTCTTGTCGGTCTTGGCGGGTGTTATTTTATTTTTTTTCCAGCCTGCGACCTGGCATTGGCAATTGGCAACGCGCATGTTGGTGGCGTGGGATACATCGCTATTGTTTTATTTGCTGATAGTCGGTTGGGTGATGTTTCGCGGCACGACCGAAAGCATTCGCCGCCGCGCCGCCCTGCAGGACGAGGGGCGGAATATATTTCTCCTCCTCACCACCGGTGCGGCCGTGGCCAGCCTGGTGGCGATTATTGCCGAGCTGGCGATTGCCAAAGAACTTAACGGCGGCGACCGGTTGCTGCATGTTTTGTTGGCGGCGACGACGGTGGTGCTGTCCTGGATATTCATGCAAACCATGTTCGCCCTGCATTACGCCCATGATTATTACATGGCGATGGATAGGGAGGCGATTCATGGCCTAGAATTTCCCGGCCACCCGCGCACCCCCGATTATTGGGACTTCATTTATTTTTCATTTGTGATTGGTGCCGCCGCGCAAACCGCCGATGTTAAGGTTACATCGCACCTGATGCGGCGCACCGTTACCTTGCATTGCGTTATTGTGTTTTTTTTCAACACGGCGATTATCGCCCTGACCATCAATATCGCCGCCGGGCTTTTTTAATATTATTTTTGGGCGGGGATTGGTGGAGCTGATGGGAGTCAAACCCACGACCTCATCATTGCGAACGATGCGCTCTATCAACTGAGCTACAGCCCCAAAACCATCACCAAAAACGTCAGATGTCCGCCAAAAGCCTTAGCAGAAAAATATCCTTACCGCAATTCGGCTAGTGATTCTTTTACCCGTGTCATTGCCTTTTGCAAAATATCCATGCTGGTGGCGTAGGAAATACGGATATAGGGCGACAGGCCAAAGGCCGAACCGGCGACCAAGGCAACCTCGGCACGCTCCAGCAGGTATTCGGCCATCGCGTCGTCGCTGTCGATGGTCTTGCCGTCCTTGGTTTTTTTGCCGATAAAATGCTTGACGCAAGGATACAGGTAAAACGCGCCATTTGGCTTGACGCAGGAAATCCCATCAATCGATAATAATGCCGCCAACACCATGTCGCGGCGTTTTTTAAATTCGGCATTGTGGGTGGCGATGAAATCATGGTTGCCATCCAGCGCGGCGACGCCGGCCCATTGCGACACGGTGCTGGTCGAGCTGGTCAATTGCGATTGCACCATGTTCATGGCCGAAATAATAGCGCGTGGCCCGGCACCATAACCAACGCGAAAACCGGTCATGGCATAGGCCTTTGACAAACCATTTAACGTAATGGTGCGGTCGAACAGGGCGGGGTTGGCCTCTGCGAAGGCGGTAAATCGAAAATCATCGTAAACCAAAAATTCGTAAATTTCGTCGGTTAAAATATAAATAGATTCGTGGTTGGCCAACACCGCCCCCAGGGCTTGCAACTCACCCTTGTCATAACCCATGCCTGTCGGGTTCGACGGATTGTTAAAAATAAACCATTTGGTTTTGGGCGTGATGGCTTTTTCCAAATCCTGCGGCGTGATTTTAAAATTATTTTTTTCATGGCCGGTTATAACCACCGGCTTGCCGCCGAACAGCAACACCAAATCGACGTAGCTGACCCAGTATGGCGCGGGGATAATGACCTCATCGCCGTGGTTGATGGTCGCCATCAAGGCATTGGCGATGACCTGCTTGCCGCCGACCCCGACATGAATATCGTCCGCGCTGTAGGTTAAACCATTGTCGCGTTTTAATTTACGCGCCACGGCATCGCGAAATTCGGGCAGGCCGGCTGGGCTGGTGTAACGGGTGAAGCCCTTGTTCATGGCGTTGGTGGCGGCATCGATAATATGTTGCGGCGTTTTGAAATCGGGTTCGCCCGCGCTCAATGATAAAATGTCGCGCCCCTGTTTTTTCAGGGCGGCGGCACGCGCCGTCATGGCGATGGTGGGGGAGGGCTTGATGGCCGACAGGCGGCTGGCCAAGATATTATTGTTCATGGTGGCGTCTTTCATAACCAAACCAGGTTGAGAAAGCAATCAACATGGTGATAATGCCAACCCATTGGTGCAACGCCGCCAGTTGAAGCGGGATATTGTTGGTCACCAATAAAATCCCGAGGAACAATTGACTGCTGACCACCAACACCAACCAGGCGGCCTTTATCATTTGCCGTTTGTTGTTATGTTTTTTGGCTTCGCGGCGCATCACAAAAAAATAATAATAGACCAGAAAAAATGAAATATAGGCAAACAGGCGATGGTGAAATTGTATCGCCGATGGGTTAAGCACCGCATTTTGCCAAAACCCCAATTTTTTGCTCATCACCGTTTTGGCGGTGTCGGTCGATTGCGTGGTGGCGGTGAAGGTTGCATCACCGGCCCCCTGGTTACCCTGCCACCAATAATCGCTCGGCACGAAACCATCGCCCATCAATGGCCAGGTGCCATAGGCGTAACCGGCCTTGGCGCCGGCGGTTAAACTGCCCAAGCATAATGTCGCCAACAGAACCAAGCTCAATACAAAACGCAATGGGCGGTAATGAAACATTTGCCCGCGGTGGGTTGCCATCATGGTGTAAAGCACGAACAAAATTACCACCGCCATAAAAAAATGCGCCACCAAATTAAGCGGCGCGACCGAACTGGCGACAAACAACCCCGACGCCACCATCCATTTGCCGACCAACCCTTGCATGCCGCCCAACACAAACAGCGCAAACAAACCAAGCAATTGGTGGCGAGAAATTTTTTTCCACCCGCCGGTCGCGGCCAGGGTAAATATGCCGCCAATCAAGACAAAGGCCAATAACCGCGCCAGCAGGCGATGGCTATATTCCCACCAAAAAATACGCTTAAAATCATCCAGCGAAAAAATATCACCCAATGCTTTATATTGTTCGGTCTGTTGGTAAAGGGCAAACAGCCCGTCCCAATCACGCTGGTTCAGCGGCGGCAAAATATCAATCACGACGCGCCATTCGACAATCGACAAACCGGATTCGGTCAGCCGCGTCAGCCCACCGACCACCAGCATCACCAGCGTCAACAAAAACATCGAAAACAGCCAGCGGCCGTAATTATCGCGGCCGATGATTTTATCGATAAGCGAATCTTGCCCTGCGGCCACCGCGCTTTTTGCTTGGTTTGTTGGTTGTGCATTCATGATGAGGTGGCTTCACCATAAAACATTGCGCCAATTTTTTCAATTGCTTTTGGCTTGTGGGGTTTTTGGGTTGCCCGCGCAAACTACCTTGTCCGGCCAAATAGTTTTTCCAAATCCTGTTGCCGCAATTCGATATAGGTCGGCCGGCCATGGTTGCATTGGCCGGAATTATCGGTCGCCTCCATCTCGCGGAGCAAACCATTCATCTCGGCGATGCTCAATTCGCGACCGGCACGAATCGACCCATGGCACGACAGGCGCGATAAAATAGCATCGATTTTTTTGGTCGTGTCATAAAGTTGAAACCAATCGTGGCAAGAATCGATGATGTCATTAACAATATGTTCGGCATGGTTTTTCGATAACAACGCGGGCAGGGCGGTGAAGCTGATGGTTTCGGCAGACGGCATCAAGTTATAAAAAATCCCGACCTGGTTAAAATTTTTCTGCTGTTGCAAAAAACCCTCCACCATTTCCGGCGTGATGGTTTTAACAATCGGCAATAACAAATTTTGCGCCGCGACCGCATTGTTATAAAATTGTTTTTTTAATTTTTCATAAACCAAACGCTCATGCGCCGCATGTTGGTCGATAAGCACCACGCCATTTTTTTTGATGGCGATGATGTAGGTTTTGGCAAATTGAAACAAGGCCGTGCCCAAATAATCGGCGGGCGGCGAAGATGGCGTGGTTTGCGATTCCGCCAGATTCATCCCGGGCGATGACGGCGAAAAAAATTGCGCGATGTTACCAGCAGAATTTTCCATGACCGGCATATTGCCACGGCGCAGGCTTTCGATATTATCCTTGCCGGTGAATAATTCGCGGGTTGGTTCATGCAAATTATGTGGCATCATGGTTTGGCTGATAGGTAGCGGCGCGATGGGTCGATTCGGGTCGAGGCCGATGGTGTCGCCAATCGCACCAATGGCGGAGGCGGTGCGCTTGCCATGTTGGTGCAGGGCGTCCCTTATTCTTTTAATCACCAATCCGTGGATTTCCTTTGGGAATTGGAATCGCACCTCGGCCTTGGTCGGGTGCACATTAACATCAACCATGACGCGCGGGCAATGCAGGTCGATAACCACAAATGGCTGGCGGTCGGACGCTAAAACATCTTGATAGGCGGCACGCACGATGCCATAAAAATTTTTATCGCTAATCACGCGGCCATTAACAAAAAAATAAATCCCCGAGCGGTTTTTGCGAAAAATCGTCGGCAATGAACAAAACCCCGACAGCCAAATATCGCTCGCGGTTTTTTCCGCCAATTCTTTGCCCGCCGGTTTTTCGGCAAGGGGGAGGAGGCCATCCACCACCTCCCGCCCCCACAATATTTCCAACCGTTGGGGCAGTTCTTGGCCTTGCGGGAAATTATATTTTTCGGTTTCTTCCTCCCAATAACTTATGCCAATCGACGGGTGCGACAGGGCAATTTTTTCCACGACTTCGCGCAACCGCGTGCGCTCGACGCGCTCGCTACCCAAAAATTTTAAACGCGCTGGCGTTTTGTAAAACAAATCATCGATGATAATTTTCGTGCCCGACGACAATCGATTGGCTGATGTTATGGCCGCCATGGTGAAGCCCGGGTGGCGCGCGACCGCCCCCACTTGCCCACCATCAACCGCGATGGAAAAAAAATCTGGTTGGTCGGCGGTTTTGCTGATAATTTTTAAATGCGCCACCGCGCCAATCGCGCTCAGGGCCTCGCCGCGAAACCCCAAAAACGCCAGGTCTAATATATTTTCATCGCTTAATTTTGACGTGGCGTGGCGTTCGATGGCCAGTGGCAAATCGCTTGAGGCAATGCCAACCCCATTGTCGCTGATGGTGATATTGCCAATTCCGCCGCCAGTGGTGCGAATGTCGATATGGCTTGCGCCGGCGTCTATCGCATTTTCCAATAATTCTTTCAGCGCGGCGGCCGGCCGCTCGATAACCTCGCCGGCGGCGATGCGGTTTATCATGGCGGACGATAATTTTTTAATCGCCATGGTGTTTATGACTTGCTGGTGCGGATATGGTCTAATTGACGACGAATTTTTTTCTTACCATCTTCTACCTTTGGCTGGTCGAACGGGTCAAACCCGCCGCGTAAAAAGGCAACGAATAATGTTTCCATCATAAAATGCATCAACAACGCGCCGATTGATTCCTCGTTAAGTTTTGCCAGGGCGATGGTTCTGACCGGTAATTGATATTCTAAAAAAACATCGGTGATGCCATTGGCGCAGGCCGCCATCATGTCTTCCAAATTAATACCATCATAACTTGCCATTTTATCATGCAATGCCAATAATTTTTTTTCTGGCGTCGCGAGGTTAAGTTTTTCCGCGGTGCTGAGAATGGTAAAAATTTTGTCGCGCGGCCCGCCAAGCCACAGCTCCAATTGGCTATGCTGGTCAACCGGGCCGGTGGCAAAAATTGGCGTTGAGCCCTTGCCATTTTTCCCCAGGCTTTCGGCCCATAATTGGCGAAACCAACGGCACAGGGTGCTTAACCTATCGGCGTAGGGCAACATCACCACCGCCGATTTTTGCCGCGTTTCCTCCAGGCCAAAAATAGCGATGGCCGATTGCGCCGCCGGGTTGCTGGCCAAATCCAGCGACAGGCAATGTTGTAACAAATCGTTCGCCCCCTTCCTGATATTGCTGACCGACAGGCCGGCCATGGCGGCGGGTAACATACCGACCACCGACAAAACCGAAAAACGCCCCGACAGGTTGGCATCATGCACCAATTTTTGCGCGCCGTAATAATCGGCCAAATTATTTAAGGGGGATTCTTTATCCTCCGACACCGTCAAAAAATGATGCTTCACCAGGTCATGCCCCAGGGCAGATTCTATCAATGGCAAAAGATATAATGTTTGCAAAATTGTTTCCAGCGTGTCGCCCGATTTGCTGACCGATACCAACGCGGTGTGATGCCAATCGATGTCCTTTGTTTTGTTGTGAAAATCTATCGGGTCGAAATTGATAAGAATTTCAAGCCGTGGGTAGATGGTGGTTTTTTCAATTTGGCTTGCCATTTCATACAGGGCCTGCGACCCCAGGCTCGAACCGCCGGTGCCGAGGATAATAACCTTGGTAATGTGGCGCGCCACCAATTGCTTGGTGATTTCTTCAAACAACAGCACATCGTCTTGCTTGGTCGGCAATGTCAACAGCGCGGCCAATTTTTTTGCCACCGCCTTATTGATAAAACTTGTTGTGCTGTCATCGCCATCAAGAATGGTTTTGATGTTGCTGATGATGGGTTTTAATTCAGCAAATGTTGCCAGCAGAAAATCGTTGGCTAATAAGTCCTTATGATTGGCTTGGTCGGTTAAAAAACCGCTGATGTTTTGTGAAAAATAATGATGATTAAATATCATGACCTTTTGCTTTTAATTTTTTTTCTAATATATTCCACATATCCTTGGCGAGGGTCGTGCCCATCAACCGATCGCTTGACGGAATACCAGTTGGCGATGTTACATTAATTTCGGTCAGGTGACCATCGATAACATCTATCCCAACAAAAAACAAATCCCGTTCGCGCAACCATGGTTTCAGGGCGGCGCAAATTTCTTTATCACGCGGCGACAGTTCGCAAGCCTCCACCCCGCCGCCGGCGCGGGTATTGGCGCGCACCTGGCCACTGGCGGGCGTGCGGTTAAACCAACCCAAGGGTTCGCCGTCGATTAAAATAATTCGCTTGTCGCCCTTGCTGACATTTTTGATAAAGGCCTGGCCCATAATCGGCATGTTTTTGTTCATGCCCTGTTGTAGCTCGAGGTAAACCGCGAGGTTGGGGTCGCCCTTTGGCAAAAAGGCCACGCCCGACCCGCCGTTACCATGGAGCGGTTTGACAATCATGTCGCCGACCGCTTGGTGAAAATCTTGTAATTCGTCGAGGTTGCCCGAGATGATGGTTTTCGGCATCAGGTTGGCAAAATATAATGTCGCCAATTTTTCGGGCGATGACCGCACCGACCGCGGGTTGTTGACCACCAGGGTGTTGCTGGTGTCCATCAGCAATTCCAACAGGTGGCAATTGGTGATGTAATTCATGTCGAACGGTGGGTCTTGCCGTAACCAGACGACGGCGCATTCATCCATCGGTTGCGCCGCCACCTGTGCGGTTATTTTAAAATGGTCGCCCTTTTTTTGTTGCAGGGTAACAAATTGCCCGCGCGCGGTTAAATTCGCCACCCGTTTGCCATCGACCATTTTATCGCCGTGATAACTTAAATCCTTTGGCAGGTAATGAAAAATTTTGAAGCCGCGATTCTGCGCCTCCAGCCCCAGGGCGAAACTGCTGTCGAATTCTAATTTGATGGTTTCCAAGGGATCCATCTGTAGGGCGCAGATTTTATCGCTGTGGTTGGTCGTCATGGTGTGGCACTCGCAATCTTATGTTTATTCTATTATATTTAATGTTCTATCATAGCATGAATCAACGAAAAAACAGCCAAAAAATCAGCGGGCGATAAAATTTTTGTGTTCATGTTGCGTTGCGAGCAATGATAGCTGTTGATAACATCAAACGCCCGCCCGGCCACCACGACATGATGTTGTTGTTTATGGCCGAATTTGTAATTTTTTATTTTTATATTGTCGTCGATGTCTGCGAATAATTCAAACAGGGCTTGGTGCGCGGTTTGCCCCAGGGTCAAAATAACCCGCAGGTTTTTTAAGGCGGTTAATTCAGCGATTAAAAACTGTCGGCAGTTTCGTTTTTCAAGCGGGCTGACATTGCGGTGTTTGGGCGGTGCGCATTTGACGCTGTTGCTGATGAATACATCCTGCAGGGTAAGGCCGTCGTCCGCCACGCCGCCATAATTGCCACTGGCGAATTGATGTTCGCGCAATGCGGTGTAGAGGTAATCGCCGGCTTTATCCCCCGTGAATGGTCGGCCGGTGCGGTTGGCACCGCGTTCCCCCGGGGCCAGGCCGATGATAAAAACCCGCGCCTGCAAATCGCCAAAGCCCGCAACCGGCGCGTTATACCAATCGTGATGTGCGGCGCGCAATGTTTGGCGATGCTGGCAAAGGTCGGGGCACAGTGGGCAATCACGCGGCGGGGTATGCAGTGTGACAGCTGGCGAGTTGATAAGGGACGGCATGCTTCACCACAAGATATTATTTTCTATCCTCGCCATTGTTGCGTGGCCGATACCCCAGCGGCAATCGCCAGCCATTGCCGAAGGCGCGTGTGGTTAGTTTCGGCCCGGGCGGCGATTGGTTGCGTTTGAATTCATTGCGCCGCAACATTTTTTCAATGTTGTTGTCGATGTTGCCCGCGCCAAACCCCTCGATAATTTTTTCCAGGGCGGCGTCGAGGATGTCATATTGTGGCAGGGAATCAGAATCCTTTTGCCCGGGGGATAATTCGGCGGTTGGTGCCTTATCAATAATCGACGTTGGAATTTGCGGCTTATGTTGTTGGTTTAACCACCGCGCTAGGTCGTAGACGTCTTTTTTATAAAGGTCCTTCAGCAAATTATACCCGCCGCAGGAATCACCATAGAGCGTCGAATAACCCACCGCCAATTCCGATTTATTGCCGGTTGCCAACAACAAGCCGCCGGTTTCATTTGCCCGTGCCATCAATATAACGCCGCGAATGCGTGATTGAATATTTTGCGCTGTAACGCCAACCGCCGCGCCATTTTTTTCATTTATTTTTAATGTCGATAGAAACAGGCGGTAAAGCGGTTCGATGGCAATGGTTTCTAAATCGACGCCAAAATTATCGCACAGGGTTTGGGCATCATCGCGACTGCTGTCGCTGGAATAACCGGTGGGCAGGAAATAGGCCAGAACATTTTCCCTGCCGATAACCGCCGCCGCCAGGGCCAGGGTCAGTGCCGAATCAATGCCGCCCGAAACGCCGACCACGATTTTTGTAAAACCATTGTTGGCCATATAATCGCTTAGGCCAATTTTTATTGCCGCAAAATACTGCGCCATGGTTTCGATGGTATTTTCTTTTATGACTTGTGGAGTATTTTCTTGCGCCGTAATTTTTCCGCCCCGCCATTGCAAACGCACCATGTCGGTTAAAAATAATTGGTTGGCGATTATATCGCCATTGCTGTCGGCGACGATATTGTGGCCATCGAGAATAATTTCATCAAACCCGCCATACATGTTGTTGTAAATTACCGGCGTTTGGTATTTTTTTGCGGCCCCGGCGGTCAGGGCCACACGCCGCGCCGGTTTGCCCCGTTCAAAGGGCGAGGCATTGATAACCACCATCATGTCGGGTTTATGTTCGGCGATAAGCGGCGGCATATCGCCCTGCCATAATTCTTCGCATATCATCACGCCCAATGTCATGCCGCGCCATTTAATCGGCGTCGCAAAATTCTTGTCCTCTTGGTTGGCGGGTGTGAAATATCGACCCTCATCAAACACATCATAATTGGGCAGGTTGTATTTATCATGTTGGCCGATGACGCGTCCCTGGTCAATGAACAGCAGGCTGTTTTTTAAACCGCGATGCAAATTATTATCGGCCGGTTGCATTGCCAAACCCTGCGCCACACCCCGCGCCACGCCAATGATAAATGCCGGCAAGTTTTCCGCCGCCGAGGTTTTCATAATTTGTTGCAGGGCGTCATCCTGTGCGGCCAAAAAATTCTGTTGTTGATACAGGTCGCGCACGTAATAACCGGTGATGGCCAGTTCGGGAAAAATAACCAAATCGGTTTTCTGTTGTTTTTCGGCGCGTAAAATCGCAATAATTTTTTCGGCATTGCCATGGTTATCACCTAATTTAGGGTGAAATGGCACAACCGTGATCGAAATATCGCTCATGCTGGGTTATTTAAAGCAAAAAAAAACATAATGCTAGCTCGGGCGGGGTAGGCGGGGCAGAACAGGGTTACAGCAAGCCAAGTTTTTCAAAATCAAGGATGAATGGAATATCGGTATCGCCGGTCGCGCCGCCGGCGCGGGTGATAAGGGCATGTGCCTGACCGCGATGGTGCGTTTGGTGATTAAAAAAATGACTGACCGCCACCCACATCGGCAGGGTCATTTCGCGCATCGTCACCCCCGATTGCCAGGTTAAGTCTTTCGACAATATCTCTTGGTTTAAGCTCGCAACCCATTCTTCAATTTTTTTATCAGTTGCGATTCGGCGGCTGCGGAGCTCTTCCCATTCTTTTATCATGTTGTCGCTTTCGCGCACCATGGTGGTTGGTTTTTCCCAACCGGCAAAACGGCTCATCCACATACCATCGCCCCACAACAAATGGCATAGCGTGCCGTGGATGCTGTGCCAAAATGCGCCGCCATCGGCGCGACGGGTATCTTCCCGCAATTTATCGGCGGCGGTGTAAAGGCGGCGATTCATTTCGCTGTTATAGGCCGCCATCATGGCGCACCATTTCGGTGATATGGCGGGGGATATTTCAGATGATGCTTGCACGGCCATGATTATACATCCCCACCAACCTCATCGCGCACCGATGTCTTGGATAAGCGATAGATGCGTTTTGCGGTCGAGGTTTTTATCGGTCAGGGGCACCGGGTAATCGCCGGTGAAATAATGGTCGGTGAAGCGCGGGTTTTTTGGGTCGCGGCCATGTTTTTCGCCCATCGCGCGGTATAACCCATCAAGCGACAAAAACGCCAAATCGCCCAAAGCCAATTGCCTGGCTATTTCCTTGATGCTCATGCTATTGGCGATTAGCTCTTTCGGGTTTGGTAAATCGATTCCATAATAGCAAGGGAATTTGACCGGCGGTGATGAAATACGCATGATGACCTCGCGCGCGCCGGCGTCCTTCACCAATTGGACAATTTTTTGCGCGGTGGTGCCGCGCACCAACGAATCATCGACCAACACAACACGTTTATTTTTTAACGAAAAAACATTGGCATTGTGTTTTAATTTTACGCCAAGGTGGCGAATTTTCGGCGCGGGTTCGATAAATGTGCGACCGACATAATGGTTGCGAATAATCCCCAGGTCGAATGGTATGCCCGATTCCTCGGCAAAGCCCAACGCCGCCGGCACACCGCTGTCGGGCACTGGCACCACCACCACATCGTCGTGGCTGTTTTTAATCGGGCTTTCGCGCGCTAATTCACGCCCCATTTCTTTTCGCACCTGGTAAACCGATATACCATCGACCACGCTGTCGGGGCGGGCAAAATAAACATATTCGAATAAACAGGTGCGCGGGGTAACTAGTTTTGGAAAAATTTGTTTTTGGGTAACGCGGTCCTTTTCAATGACAATCATCTCGCCGGCCGCAATGTCGCGCACGAATGTCGCCCCCACCATGTCGAGCGCCACGGTTTCAGACGCCAGCACATAACCATCGCCGTCGGCCGGGCTAAACCGCCCCAGCACCAAGGGGCGAATGCCAAATGGGTCGCGCACGCCGATAAGGCAATCTTTGCTTAAGCACAGCAAGGCATAGGCGCCGTTAATTTTATGCAATGATTTTTCCAATTTCTGCGCGACACTCCCCGTTTCGCGCGCCATCAGGTGCAATATGACCTCCGAATCGGTGGTGCTGTGAAACAACGCGCCCTGGTTGGTTAAATCTTTCCGCAACATGATGCCGTTGGTGAAATTGCCATTATGGGCAATGGCGATGCCACCGTGGTTGGTGTCGGCGTAAAGCGGTTGAACATTTTTTAAATCGCTGTCGCCGGTCGTGGAATAACGATTGTGGCCGATGGCATTTTTCCCCAACAGGCCGGCCATTTTTTTTGGGTCGGAAAAATTATCACCCACCAGGCCGAGCGCCTTCTTGCTGTAAAATTTGCCATGTTGTTCGGAAACAATCCCGACCGATTCTTGGCCGCGATGTTGCAGGGCATGAAGCCCCAACACCACATGCGCCGGCGCGGTGGGCACGCCGAACACGCCAAACACGCCGCAATATTCGCGCGGTTTGTCGTCTTCACGGTTGGTGGGCATCATGAATGGTTTGTGGTTGCTTGTCATTTTTTGGTTGTTGGACAATTATGTTATTTACTAGACGCCTTATTAAAGTTTTTATCAACTGCCGGCGCGTTGTTAAATATCTGAAGCAAGCTTTTGTATCTTGTTTGGTTTGATAATTCGGGGGTGATGTTGCTGATAATTTGGCGGGTTATGGGGTCCAGGTATGTTGTGGCGGTTGCATGTTGCAAAAAATTATCATCTTTTTTCCCGATAAGCGAGAAGGCCAGGGCGTAAACAAATATCATCACCGCCGCCCCCTGCGCCGCGCCAAAAAACAAACCAACAATTTTGTCGCCCAATTCGATATGGGCATTTTCCCGATGATACATGGCCGAACCGCGCACAAAGCCAGCGGTTAAAATCAAACTCAAACCAAAAATAAAAATCGTCGCGGCAATTTCAATAGCCCCAGCATATTGCGCCCCCAAACCATGGCCGATATTGACGTCGTTGATAAGGTAATCGGTTAAATAAGAACCCGTCATGATGGCGACCAGCAGGCTTAAAAACCAGCATACCATTTGCCCCAACACGGTAAGCCAACCCCGCATCATCCCGCTGACGGCAAACAGCGATAAAACAGCAATCGCAAGGGTATCGAACATGGTAACACTATCCTTCTAAAACATTTTTACCACATCGTCAATTTTTTTTATTGGCGTGGCACGGAACTTGGTGCCAGATAATTCTTTGTTTAATTTGTCAAAAAACACCTTATCACCCGGCAACCATATATCGCCGAACCCCATCTTGACGGCTTCCTTAATCCGCAGGGCGGGTTTTTGCGCCGGTCGCACATCGCCCGACAGCCCAACCTCGCCAAACACCATCACCCCCTCGGGCATTTCTTTATTCAGGTGCGCGCTGATAAGGGCGGTGGCGACCGCCAGGTCAGATGCCGGCTCTTTGGTTGCCATGCCGCCGGCGACGTTTAAAAAAACATCGCGGGTCGAAAGTTTTATACCGGCGCGGGTTTCCAGCACCGCCAAAATCATCGCCAGGCGATTGGCATCAAACCCGACGACGGTGCGCCGGGGGTAGGCCAGGCTACTGGGGGCGATAAGGGCTTCCATCTCCAACAACAGGGGGCGCGTGCCCTCCATACTGCCGAACACCACCGCGCCCGGGCGATGCGCACTGCCC
Organism: Hydrotalea sp.; assembly: GCA_030054115.1. NCBI lineage: Bacteria > Pseudomonadati > Bacteroidota > Chitinophagia > Chitinophagales > Chitinophagaceae > Hydrotalea > Hydrotalea sp. The sequence goes on along the minus strand of JASGCL010000008.1, from coordinate 2,759 downwards.
GATGATAAAAACAAATGGGATGGGTTTTCAACTTCCATCAGGCCGCGTTCGGTCATGTCGAACACGCCAATTTCGTCTGACGAGCCAAACCGATTTTTATGACAACGGAGCAGGCGGTATTGCGAACCGCGTTCGCCCTCGAAATACAACACGGCGTCGACCATATGTTCGAGCAATTTTGGCCCGGCGATGGCGCCATCCTTGGTCACGTGGCCGACCAAAAAAATCGCCGTGCCGGTGGTTTTGGCGGTGCGGATTAAAATTTGCGACGATGCGCGAACTTGCTGGATCGTGCCCGGGGCGGCGTCTAAATCAGAAACATACAGGGTTTGTATCGAATCGATAACCATGACGCGTGGTGGGTTGTCGCCGACCATTAAGCCGGCAATGTCGCGTGCATCGTCGCTGGCCGCCAGGGTCAAGGGACTTTCCGACAGGCCAAGCCGCGCCGCCCGCAGGCGAATTTGTTCGATTGATTCCTCCCCCGAAATATAGGCAACCGATGTGTTGTTGGCGATGGCGGCCATGGCCTGTAACAACAGGGTTGATTTGCCGATACCCGGGTCGCCACCGATAAGCATTGCCGAGCCCTTGACCATGCCACCGCCGAGGACGCGGTCGAGCTCGACCATGCCAGTCGATAACCGCTCGTGGTGTTCCTGCTCGCCCTTGAGCGGCAGGAGCTGGATATGGCTTGTAAGCCCGCCGCGCCGCGCCGCACTGGTTTTGCCGCCGATGGGCGGGGCGGCCTTGACCACATGTTCTTGCAACGATTCCCACGCGCCGCATTCGGGGCATTGGCCGTGCCATTTCACCGCCAGCGCGCCGCAATTGTTACAAACAAAATTTTTCTTTTCCTTAGCCATTTTTCATTTAGATGGCGATTCGCGCGTCCCGTCAATAAGTTACATAGCTTATAAAATCACTTGTTGTAAAATCAGAATCATGATTACTTTATATTATGACTAGAACATCTAATTCTTTTCCCGCTAACATGACCGAAAGCGAGTGGCTTAAGCTATGGGAAAGAATGACAAAGAGGAGAAATGAGCAAGAGATAATAAATAGACCGCTAAAATATTTGGAAAAGGCATTTAGCGAAATGGTTAGGGCATTAATCACTAGTGCCGCATCATGGGGAGCATGGCAAAGAAAAAATCCCGTCTTTCCGGGTTTTGGCTATTTAGGCGAAAATATAAATCTGCAATTTTTAGACTTTTTTTATGATGTAGATTTAGAAAAAGCAACATTTATAAATAGCATTGACTTCAGCAATTCTAATTTTGAAGGGTATGTTAATTTTTCCAAGGCAGAATTTAAAAAAGGAGCCAATTTTGGTGATGCAATATTTAATCAAAGTGCAAGATTTGAAGAAGCCATTTTTTCTCAAGAGTCAAATTTTACGTTTGCTTGTTTTAAAGAAGAATCAGATTTTAATAAGGCACGATTTCCTGCAGAGGCGAACTTTACCCGTGCGCATTTTTCTTCAAACGCAAATTTTGAAGAAGTTGAGGCAAAACACCTTATTTTTCTAGGCGCATCTTTTTGGGGCGACGTTAGGTTTCAAAATAGTAATATAAGCGTTCGTTTCGAGAAAGCGAATTTTGATATTAATAAAGATATTTTCTTTAATAATTGTATCCTTACGGGTATTAATTTTGCTGGGTGTGATGTGGGCTACATTTCATGTATGGATGCTATATTTAAAGGAGAGGCAAGTTTTGAAAAAACAAATTTTGAAAAAGAATCCATCTTTTCAAATTCACAATTTGAAAAAAAAGCAAGTTTTCAGGGGGCAACATTTAAGGGTAATCAGATTAATTTTTCAAGAGTAATTTTTAACGATTCGGCTGATTTTAGCGATAGCAGTTTTTATAAAAATGCTAAGGATAATATAACTAGCTTTAAACAAGTTCAATTCAGCTTCCTTAATTTTTCCAATGCTGTTTTTGGAACCAAGGTATTATTTTCAGATGTAACATGTAATGAAAATGTCAATTTTTTTAAAACAACTTTTGAAGATAATGTTGATTTTGTCGGTATAAAATTTAAAAAAGTTGCTGATTTTTCAGAAGCTGTATTTGCTGGAAATGATGTAAAATTTAACAAAATGATTTTGACGTCGGACGCCAACCTCATTTTAGCAAAAGTAGAGTTTGAAGAAACAATACCTGACTTTACAAATGCTAACCGTGTATCGGATATAAGATTTTCAAAATTAAACATTCCATCATTAAAAGAATTAAAGCGTGGGAATAAATTAGATGAGAAATATGATGATATTTTTCAAAAATTAAAAGAGATTGCTATTACCAATCATCAATATGAATATGAATTAAAATTTAACGCTATACAATTAGAAATCCGCTTAATGAGGCTACGCGAGGCAAATAAATTTTATAATATAATCGATATAGCAGTTATAAAACTATATTCTTTTCTCTCTGATTATGGGCAATCTATATCGCGGCCTTTTTGGTCTTTTTTAGGATTAATTATTCTTAGCAATATTTATGTTTATATATATAAAATTAATTTAGAAACATTCCTTCAAACGCTATTTCTATCAGTTAAGGCAATTGCCCCCATTCCATTGCTCATTGCTGACGTTGATTCTTTCCCTCACCTTTTTGCCAAGATTTTTTCAGCCATTTTATTATTTTTATTAGGATTAGGAATTAGAAATAAATTAAAAATTAAATAGCCCCCTCACGCCGCGCGGTTCATTTTTTCGGCGATGGTCTCGTCATATAGTTTTT
>JASGCL010000007.1 GCA_030054115.1 Hydrotalea sp. | reverse complement strand
GATAAGCAAACTTGACCCGAAAATCAAGTGCCGTGGCCTGGAACCGGTATTGCTACTATTAGTGAATCTCTTTATATTATAAAAATGCAAAATTTTAACGCCTTAGAATCTTATGAGGGCAAGGGAGAGTTCTGGTTCCCCGACAAGGAAGATAAAAAGTTTTTTGGGTTGCTAAAATATAACCCTGAAAAAGGTATTAGATTTGAGTTAATACAACCAACGCATATAAAAGAATTGTATGATAAAATTCATAACAATCAAAAATCCAATCATTTTAGTAGAACATCTGCTTATGTCAGCCAAAATGAAAATACATTTCAATTTAATATTGATGTGATGTTCGGTACGCTTTTTACTTTTGGCAATACATCTTTTATGGACGGACTAAAGATTACGCTCGTATCTATTAAAAATATTGTTTATCTTTTTAATGAATATATTTTTTGTGATGCGATTTTATTTGGGGGACATATTGATAAAGAACAATCCTTTCAGAAATGCCAATTTAATCTTGCTTATTTAGATAAGGCGTTTTTAGACGCGCCCCATAAAACACACTATCTAGAGAAACAAATTTTTTCTATAAACTCAAATGGTTTTAAAATTGAGCTTTTAAGAGGTTTTGGCAAAGTCAAATCTTATTCTAAAATTAATTTAAAGCAAGAGTTTGTGGGAAAAGAAGAATTTAAGGATGAATTAGCAAATGCGATTATACCAATTTTAGACAAACATAATGAATTCCGCCTTGATATTATGCAAGAAGAACATTGCTATTTATTTCTAGAAAAGGAAACCGCGACATTCGATGAATACAAAGAATTAATATTTAACTTGCGGAGTTTTTTTACTTTTTTAATTTTAAAAATATCTAGGCCTATAGAAATTATTCTACATAATGACAAAGAAAAATACTCTGTTATTTTTAATATCACAAATTCTAAAAATATAATTAATGATATAAAAAAAGGAGAAATAAGACAGCATAATTACTTTTTAGATAATAAACATATGAAAGAAAACTTTCAGAAAATTTTTAGTCAATGGGTGGATTTTTATGAACAAGATTATAATCTTGTTATAAAGGTTTTATATAATCATATAAGCAATTATTATATTGAGGGTGGTAGCATTTACAAATGTTACCAAGAGATAGTTTTATTTTTTGCCGCAATTGAGCAGTGGGAAAAATCGAACTGGGAAAAATCGAAGGGTGATGATAAAAATATCCCGAATATATTTTTTAGCAAAATACTTAAAAGGGATGATGATTTAACAAAAGAATTTATTAATATTTTAAATAATTTACAGGATTTTAATAATATTTCTGAAGATAAAAAATTAGAAAACATTGGACGCTATATTAAAGAAGTTAGAAATTTATTTTCTCATTACAGCCCAAACAGTTCTAAAAGTCGAGCGCAATATAAAAAAAATAAGAATATAATTAGCGAGAAAGATATTAGCAATTTAGTCGAAATTATATTTATTGCCTTTATTAGGACAATGTATAAAAGTTGGGGCTTGCCTGAAGATGTTATAAAACATGTAGATCCCATAATAATCTATGGCAGATAAAAATAGCAACTATGCTATAAGGGTTTCATGCCCGATACCAAACCAGACAATGCCGCCAGCAAGGTTGCCGTTACCAAAAACTACGTGGTGGAAAAATTGCCGCCCAGCCAAAAACGGCTCGATAAGTTTTTGGTCGGCGTGGCCGTGACCGACCCCGACATGGCCGGCGTCAGCCGCAACCAGATTCAAGGGTGGATTAAAAACGGCGCGACATTGTTGAACGACGCGCCGGCGCGCGACCCCGACCAAAAAATTAAGGCCGGCGATAGAATCACCCTGGTGGTGCCGCCGCCGCGCCAATTGGATTTAACGCCCGAGGCAATGGATTTCGATATTATTTTTGAAGACAAAGATATTTTGGTGTTGAACAAACCGGCCGGCCTGACCGTGCACCCCAGCATCGGCAATTGGACCGGCACGCTGGTGCATGGCTTGCTCCACCATTGCGGCAAACACCTGTCTGGCATCAACGGCGTCATGCGCCCGGGCATTGTGCACCGGTTGGATAAGGACACATCTGGCCTGATGGTGATTGCCAAAAACGACATGGCGCACCAATCATTAACGCGCGATTTCACGGCGCGGAATATTCGGCGGCGTTACATCGCCCTGGCCTGGGGGCGGGTGGCATTGCCGGCGACGGCGGGCAACATCGGCATTGTCAACCAACCGCTGGGGCGCAATAAAAATAATCGATTGCAGATGACAATTGTGCCGGTGGAAAAGGGCGGCCGCGTTGCCGAAACCCACTACAGGATTTTAGCGCAGGACGACGATGTTTCATTATTGGAATGCCGGTTGATGACCGGACGCACCCACCAAATTCGCGCGCACATGGCTTACCTGAAACACCCGCTGGTCGGCGACGCGATATATGGCGGGCGGGCGCGGCAACCCAGCAAACAAACCACCGGCGCAACGGCGATGGGGTTGATGGGCTTTCCGCGCCAATGTTTACATGCCTTTGAATTGGGTTTCACCCACCCGCGCGGTGGCAAGGAATTGCATTTTTTAAAATCCCCACCGCCCGACATGATGGAGTTGTTCGACCTGTTGGGCTTTGCCGATACAATAACAACGATTATAAAAAATAATTGAGGATTACAAACCCTCGGCGACTGATTTTAATTTTAGCAAGGCCTCGCCCCACATTTTATTCATCATGTCGTAATAATCTTCCAAACAATCCAGCTCAAGCATGAATTCGGTTTGCTGGTCGGTAATTTTTTTGAAACTATAGTTTTCATACGCGCCCGCCCATTCGTCATGGCGGATAGAAATAAATTCATTGGGCTTGCATTCGGCGATGGTGCTTTTTAGCGCATAACTCGGTTCGTTGTTGTTATCTTGCTCAGAAAAAAATTTTATAGTCGCGCCTTTAACAAAATCCCCCTCAAAACTGCTCCCCTCTTTAAAAGCACTTGCCCATTTGTTATAATTTGATTTTACCACCACGGCTTGCCATACGTTGTTGCATGGCGCATTAATTATTATTTTTTGTATTATTTTTTTCATTTTTAAAAACTACTTCTGCAACTTTTTCTTAATCATGTCGGCGATGGTTTGGCCGACGAATGGCGCAATATTGCCGCCCAAGGATGCAACCTGTTTGACCAATTGCGATGAAATAAAATGGTGGCCCTCGCCCGCCATTAAAAAAATGGTTTCGATGTTTTTATCCAACCGCGCGTTCATTTCGGCCAATTGAAATTCATATTCAAAATCGCTGATGGCGCGCAGGCCGCGAATAATAACGCCGGCACCCTCGCGTTTCATGAAATCTATCAACAACCCATCGACCGGTTGCACGGTTATTTTTTTTACCACCGCTGGGTCTAATTTTTTTAACGATGCCTCGACCATTGCCACCCGTTCGGCCAATGAAAACATCGTGGCCTTACCGCTGTGGCCGGCGACGCCGACGATTAAATTGTCGCACAGGTTGGTGGCGCGCGACAAAACATTCAGATGCCCCAGGGTGATGGGGTCGAACGTCCCGGGGTAAACCGCTTTTTTCATCTTGCTGTTGGCTTGGTTTATTCGGTTGGCTTCGCGCTGGGTTGGTTGTCGCCCTTATCGTCGCTGTCGTTTTCAATTTCTTCTTCGCCAATATAACTAATATGGGCGACCGAGGCAATTTTTTGTTCGCTGTCCAGGCTAGCTAATTTCACGCCCTTGGCGTTGCGCGACACGCGGCGGATTGATTTGGTGTGGATACGGATGGTTTGCCCGCCGTCGGTAACAATCATCACCTCGTCATCTTTCGGGCTGATAAGGAAGGCGTCGATAATTTTACTGCCGCTATCCATGTTGCTGATACCCTTGCCGCCGCGGTTGGTGGTGCGGTAATCATATGACGAACATAATTGGCCAAACCCCGCCTCGTTGATGGTCAGGACAAATTGTTCCTCGGCCGCCATTTTGCTGAATAATGTTTTATCGAATTCTGCCACCTTGGCCTTGTCGCGGGTTGCATCCTCCGACCCAGACGCGGCGTAATCCTTGTCCTTTAATCGCGCCTTGGCATTGGCAACCGCCAAGTAACCATCGCGTTTTTCGGAATCTTCTTCGCCGCGATTCATAATATCCATCGCCACCACGCGGTCGCCGCTTGCTAATTTGATAGCCGTTACGCCGTTGGACGCACGGCCAGAAAAAACCCGCACGCCCTTTTCATCGCCGTCTTCGCTCTGCCGCGAAATCGGGAAGCGAATGGCCGATGATTGTTCGGTGGCGAGGAAAATATCTTGCTCGGCCGAGGCTATCAACACGCCAACCAAACTATCGCCGTCGTCCAATTTCATTGCGACCTTGCCGGCCTTGCGCTCGTCGGCAAAATCCGACAGCAGGTTGCGCCGCGCATAACCCGACGCCGTGGCAAACACCATGAATTTATCTTCCCAATCCTTGCTGTCGGTTGGCAGGGCGAGCACCGTGGTGATGCGTTCGCGCGCCGCCAACGGCAAGATATTGACCAAGGACTTGCCCTTGCTGGCCATCGAACTCTCGGGGATTTCGTAGACTTTTAATTTGTAGCACCGACCGCTCGACGAAAAAAACAGCATGTCGGTGTGGGTGTCGGCGACAAAAACCTTCCACACGAAATCATCTTCCTTAGTCGTCATGCCCATTTTGCCCTTGCCGCCGCGTTTTTGCGTGCGATAGGAATCGAGCGGCACGCGCTTGATGTAACCGCCGTAGGTAACGCTGACCATCATGTCTTCCTTCTCAATCAGGTCGGTTATTTCCACATCCTCTTGCTTGGCGACGATGGCGGTGCGGCGCGGCGTGGCGAAGGCCGCCAGCGATTCTTCAAACTCCTTGACCATTACGGCACGGCGCGCGGCTTCATCGGCCAATAGTTTTTCATAGGCGTTGATGTTATCCGACAATTCCTTCATCTCGTTGCCCAATTTGTCTTTTTCCAGCGCGGTGAGGCGTTGCAGGCGCAGGTCAAGAATAGCGCGCGCCTGCTCGTCGCTCAATTTGTATTTTGTGCCGGCGAGGTTCTTATCGGCCTTGTCTATCAATTTTAAAAATGGCACCACGGCGTCGGCCGACCATTGCTTGGTTGTCATTTTTACCCGCGCTTCCTCGGCGTCCTTCGATGATTTTATCATCGCAATCATTTCATCGATATTGTCGGTGGCGATGATAAGGCCGGCAACGATATGCGCCCGCGCCCGCGCCTTGCCCAGCAAAAACCGGCTACGCCGTTGGATAACCTCATCACGGAATTCGACAAACCGATGCAGGACGCGCGGCACTGGCAACATTTCGGGCAGGCCATTGTTCAGCGATAACATGTTGACGCCAAAACTGGTTTCGAGCGGCGAAAATTTATACAGCTGTTGCAATATGACCTGCGCCGTGGCGTCCTTTCTAATTTCCAATACGACGCGCACGCCAGTGCGGTCAGATTCATCGCGGATGTCGCTGACCCCTTCGATGACCTTATTCTGCACCAGCTCGGCCATTTTTTCTATCATCGTTGCCTTGTTGACTTGGTATGGCACCTCGGTGATGACAATCATCTCGCGGTCCTTGCCGAATGTTTCAATCGTGGCGCGGCCGCGCATTTTAATCGAACCGCGACCGGTGGCAAATGATTGGTCGATGCCCTCGCGCCCCATAATCAAACCGCCGGTTGGGAAATCGGGGCCCGGGACAATTTTTTTAATTTCATCGTCAGAAAGTTGCGGATTATTGACCAGCGCGATAAGGGCACGCAACAGCTCGCCCAAATTATGCGGCGGGATATTGGTCGCCATGCCCACCGCGATGCCCGACGCGCCATTGGCCAGCAGGTTCGGAATCCGCGCCGGCAAAACAAACGGTTCGGGCATTGAATCGTCGTAATTGGTGCCGAAATCGACCGTGTCGCTGTCGATATCGGTCAGCAATGTTTCGGCCGACTTGGCGAGCCGTGCCTCGGTATAGCGCATCGCCGCCGGTGGGTCACCATCGAGCGAGCCGAAGTTCCCCTGGCCGGCGATAAGCGGCAGGCGGAGTGAGAAATCCTGCGCCATGCGCACCATCGAATCATAAATCGATTGGTCGCCGTGCGGGTGGTATTTACCCATGACCTCCCCCACGATACGCGCCGATTTGCGAAATGGTTTTGACCAATCGTAACCATTTTCATTCATGGCGTAAAGAATACGGCGGTGCACCGGTTTTAAACCATCGCGCACATCGGGCAGGGCGCGGGCGACAATCACGCTCATAGCATATTCCATGTAGCTTTTTTTCATTTCATCGCCCAGGGCGATGGGCGAAATCCCCTGCACCATGCCGCCGCCCATGCCGACCGAGGGGATAATATCCTTGCCGTCGGCAGTTTTGCCTTTGTTGCTGTCGTTTTCTTTTTTGCTCATGTTATATTTTTTATCCATCGCGGTGTTTACGGCGATTCTTGCCAAAACACAACCGCGCGCTTTTTTTGCACTAGGTCAGTTGGTTATAATGTTTGGCTGGTTGGTAATGGCCGATGCGCATGGTTGTTAACATGCCAGGGGAGGGGGATAGCGACGCCGTAGAAAGCCTGACAATATTAATCGTCATCGTCATTATCGCTGGTTTCTTTATGGAGTTGTTCGTAATAATCGTCCTCGTTATCCATCACATCGGGCGGTGGGGCAAAAACCTCCTCGATGGCGTTTTCTTGGGCGATATATTGGTTGCTGAGGCGTTGCAAGGCCGCCATGTTGTTGCTGAAAAAATGGTCGGCGCGTTTCACCAATTCATATTGAATGTTGATACCCTTTTGGCTTTGTAATTTGCTGACCAGTTTTTCTTGGTCTTGGTAGGGGACGATGCTATCGGCCGAGCCCTGCAAAATTAAACCCGAGGTCGGGCAGGGGGCAAGGAACGAAAAATCATAAAGATTGACCGGTGGCGCGACCGCGATAAAACGAAAAATTTCGGGGCGGCGCATCAAAAGCTGGAGCGCGATCCACGCGCCAAACGAAAAACCGGCTATCCAAAAACGGCGACTTTGGGTGTGGTGCTGTTGCATCCAATCCAGCACCGCGGCGGCGTCGGTCAATTCGCCCTCGCCCTTGGCAAAGGTGCCCTCGGACTTGCCGACACCACGAAAATTAAAACGCAACACATGGAAGCCTTGCTTAACAAAACAATGGAAAAGGTTAAAAATAACCTTGTTGTTCATGGTGCCGCCCTGTTCGGGGTTGGGGTGAAACAACACGGCGCAGGGCGAGTCAAGTTTCAAACCCGGCATATAGCGACCTTCCAATCGGCCCTCCGGCCCATAAATCACAACTTCTAACATGGTGGGATAACCTTTCTTCCTTGCGTTACAGATTTTTGTTATAGAATAGCCATATTTTTTTGGCAAGGTTTTTTATAGCTTTTGGCATTTACGGCTTAATCAACCATAAGGCGTTGAGAATCGCAGGCGATTGTTACTATTGCTTTCAATCGGTAATAAAGCTACAGGATGAATCGAGGATTTGTAACGAAATCAATAATATAAAAGGATGGTGCGGCGATGAAAAAATCACGTAGCGCAGAAAAAAAACCGCGTAAAAAATTTCTTTGGTGGCTGTTCCAAGAGGTCGATAGTATTATCGCCCGCGACCCGGCGGCGCGCGGCCGGTTGGAGGTTATCTTGCTGTTCCACAATTACCATGCGGTGAAGATGCACCGCTTGAACCACCTGTTGTGGCGTTGCCATTTAAAATTTTTGCCAAAATTAATTGTGCTGTTTGTCCGTATTTGGAGTGGGATTGAAATCCACCCGGCGGCAAAAATTGGCAAAAGGTTTTTTATCGACCACGGCATGGGGGTGGTGATTGGTGAAACCGCGATAATTGGCGATGATGTAACCTTGTATCACGATGTTACACTCGGCGGGGTATCACCGTCGGTTAATGCCGAAACCCAACGCAACCAAAAACGCCACCCGACGCTGGGCGATAATGTTATCGTCGGTTCGGGGGCGCAGATTTTGGGGCCAATTACGGTGGGCCAGGGCGCGCGGGTTGGTGCCAACGCGGTGGTGGTGCGCGACGTGCCGCCATATACCACGGTGGTGGGCATTCCGGCCAAGGTGGTGGAAAAATTATCGGATAAAGGGGCGCAGAAAGATTCCTTCTCCGCCTATGGCACGCCGAGCACAACCGCGGCCGGCGCCGACCCATTGTTGCAAGAAATAAAACTATTGCAAAAACGCATCGCCGAGTTAGAAGGCAAAATAAAATAAATTATTTTACGAATGAAAAAATTGCTGGCTGTCATAATATAAAATATACAGCTATTAACAAAAATTGTGTTTTTTCGGATTTTTATTGTTTTTTTAGACGAATTTGTCTATAAAAAGATATAATATATCTATATTTAACTATTATATAGAACAAAAAAATGAACGAATATAAAAGATTTATCCTTAATAATATAATTTGTTATATTGCAAAAGAGTATAAGGCTCAACATAACGAGCATATTACTTCAATGAAATTATATAAATTATTAGCTCTTTATGATTTTCAACATCTTAGAGAGGTTGGCGTTCCTGCGCTTGATATTGGCGATTATTATGCCCTGCAAAATGGCCCCGTTCCATCGTCTTTATATGATGAAATAAAAGTTAATAATGGAACAAATCAATATAAAGTTATTAGCGGTTATAAAGATTCAAAATTGATAGAAAATATAGGCGAGCCTGACATGGATTATATTTCAAAAAGCCAGCAAAAAATTATTGATAACTGGCTGTTCTTGCTTCAAAAGAAAGCTACCGAAAGCTACATAGAAGTAGCTCACGAAGAAATTAAAGCATGGTCTAAAGCATGGAAAAATCGAGGTGCGGCGGTGAAGCGCGCTCAAATGAAATATATTGATGAGTTTGAAAAGGATGTTCCAGAGAATTATTACGCTTATTTAGAAACAAGATAATGCTCGTTGGTGAAATTATAAAGCCTAGCGAGCTGGATATGCGCTTGGTTTCGCCACCGTCCAGCGGATATGCTCGATGGTTTATTTTTGTTGGCATTTTAGAAAAATTTAACAAAGGGTTGTTGATAACCACTACAACCCAAGTCGATAAGCATCAACACTTTGAACCAGAATGTATATTATTTAATCAAGGCGATTTTGGTTTTGCGGAACGTTGTTGTGTAAATTCTAAACAAATTTTTGTTTCTGATATTGATAAAATCAAGCTATGGGAAAAAAAAGGTCAAATTAAAGATAATAATATTTTAATTAATATACATAAGAAAATACAAAATCCTGCACATCAAAACATAATACCTGCGCATAGAACAGCTATAAAATTAACTTACCAAAAACAAGGAATCATTTTCTAAAATTATTTTACGCCACCAATTCCAACACCCAATTGATGATGGTCTCGCCCGGCGTGGTTTGGCCGGACAGCATAATCACCTGGCAGGGTTCCTCCATAAAGTCATTTAAGAACACCCCCTTGGTCAGGGACAATGTTGCACCGCGCGATACCAACCGGCCACCCGGTTTGTCGGGCGATTGCAAAAAAACCTCCTGCAGGGATTCTATTTTATCTTTTAAATTATCATCGGGGTTGTCGTGGGGGATGAGCGGTTCGATAATGCCGCCGCCATGCGGCCGCAGGTCGTTTTTTTTCATCGGCCGTTGCCAATGTTGCTCCAATTCGTGGATGAGCGAATCGCTCCGCCCGAAAGCCTTAATCGATGGCGACAGCGGCAACAACAGCATAAAATCAATGCCGCCCGGGGCGATAATTTTTTCTTGTGCTTTTAAATAAATCTGCGGCTTTTTTTCGCCGCCATAGGATGAGTCAGCGTCGCGGTTATGGCGCGGCATAAAAAGTTGTCGCTCGATGCTGATGGTGCGGTTGCCGTGGCGGCGCGGCAGGTTGAGAATTTTTTTGCTATACAACATATCGCCGGCCGGTAATAAAAATTTCTGACAGCGGATGTAACGCCATGCCCCGGGATTTAACGGGTTTATTGGATTTGTAAGATTGCGCAAGGTCATGCGGCGCGGCAATAGATAGCTGGCCGACGCGGTGGTTCGTTGCAACGTTGGCCGAGCCGTTGGTTGGCCAGTTGCTTGCGACGTTGGTTGGGCAAGGGGACTGCCGCCCAATTGTAAGCTGTTGTCGATGTAATAATGAGACGGGCGGGGTTTTCGCAAAATGTTTTTTGCCAGATTGCTCGTCCAATTTTTTGCGCCAATTTTTGGCAGGAGGGCAAGCAGAGCTGATAATCTTTTTTTGTGTGGCTCGGGCGACAGCCAAACACCCGATTCGATGAAGGATTTTTTTTTGAAGATAACATCGAACGTCATCATCAAGTGATTGCTGATATTGCTGGCCAAGGCTTGCTTTCCCCCTATGATGGTCGGCAGGGCAAAGGCCGATTTCTGCCACGGCAAAATATAAGATGATGGCGATGGCGGGGTTGTAAAAAACCCGAGAAAATATGTTATCAGGTTGAGCGGGTTGTGGGTTATTTCTTTTTTATGCTTGATGGCGTTGGCGCCGGCCAGCGAAAGAATAAAGCGGTTATCCTTTAATGTCAGGGGGTGGATGGTTTTATCATTGTTCGTTTTATCGCGCGGTGGTGAATTGGGTGCACCGGCCTTTGATTTTTTTATTTTTATGGTTTTTATCGATTTTAATTGGCCGTCAATTTTTTCCAAAACCTCGCCATACACCGGGTAATGGTCATAAAGCCGCGTTTGATTTTTTTCATCGATAGCAGTTAATAATTCCTGCCGCCAATCGTCGATGGTGTCTTGGACAATTTGTTCGGGCACCTCGCCCGTGTCGTTGATTAACCAATGGGTCAGGCTGGCCAAATTGACCAGGGTTAAAAATGGCGACGGCAGGGGCAGGCATAATTGGCGCGGCAGGGTTTGCAATTCCAGCAGGTGATAATGGATGCGTTTTTTTTGCAACCAGAATGAGCCCGGCAAGCGATGCGGCAATAGGTTTTTTATTTTCTGCGGTGATAATTTCCGGCCATGCGATGCGGCGAGTGATTCCTCGATACGGTCGTAATTATCAAGGTTGGTGAGGGCGAGCTGTTGGTGGAGCGCGGTTAAGTGATAAATCTGATGGGCGCGGCCAAACAATAAATATTGGTGCGGCATGGCAATGCGTTGTTGGACGACGCGGCGCAATTGTTCAATCGCTTGGCGTCGCCATTGCGTTACCGCGGCGCGCGGTTTGGCATCGATAATCGATTTCGGGTCGATGGCGGTGAAGGCGCGAATGATAAGCCCGGCCATCATGATGATTAAGAATTTGTTGACAGCCGGGTGCGGCGTCAACCATCGCGTGATAAGCGATTCTTGAAAGGGCAGAAGGTGATATTTTTTTTTATTATTGCGGCTGGTTGCTTTGTCTTGGGTTATTGGCGGCAAGGGAAAACGTTGCGGCAGGGCGACCAATTGTTGCGGCGCAAGGTAGGGCAGGTGCGATAGGCTAAGGGTTAAAAAATCATAAAAAGACGGCAAGGGAAATTGCGCGCCGTTATCGGGCGCGGCGGTTTTTTTTATAAATTTATCCAGCACATCACCCGCGAACAGGTTATCCAGCGGCGCGTCGAACAAATTATCGGGCGTCAGAACCACCCGTTCCAGCTGTTCAAACAACGTATCACTGCCCAAAAACACCGCCGGCGCGATAGCCAACAAAATAGCTGTGTTGGGTTGGATGGTTTGTTTCATCGCGACCACCGGTTAATGTTATATGATTTGTTTGCTGGCAAGCCTGTTGCTATTTATTTTTTTTAGAGCGTGGCGGTTAAAAAATAATTAACCTTGAGGTTATGTTTGGCAAGCTTCGCGGTTTTCAGCAACGGATTGTAAACCAAGCCAGTGGCGTCGCGGGGCTTCAGGCCGGCAGAGCGGCAAAAACCACTCAGCTCCTCCGGCCGAACAAATTGTTCATATTGGTGCGTGCCGCGCGGCAACAGATTCAACACATATTCTGCGCCGATGATAGCCAATAAAAAAGATTGCGGGTTGCGGTTGATGGTCGAAAAAATAACCAGGCCGTTTGGCTTAACCAATTTTTTTAATGTCGCGACAAAATCGGCGGGGTGCGCCACATGTTCGATAACCTCCATCGCCAGCACCAGGTCAAAGGCGGCAATGTTTTTTTTATCCTGCAATAGATCCTCGGGGCTGGCCTGCGAAAATGTTAATCGGTCGTTTAATTTATGTTTTTCTTGGTGGGCGCGGGCAACGCCGATGGTGGTTTCCTCGGCGTCGATGGCGGTAATATCGCCGCCCAAGTTGTTTAATGCTACTGCCAATAATCCACCGCCGCAACCAACATCCAGAATTTTTTTGCCCGACAGCGAATGGTTGGCGGCGGGGTTGGGTTTGTCGCCGGCCTTATCGTTTTGTGCGCTTAATTGCTCCTGATGTTGCCGCCATTGCGCCAAGATGTAATCGACACGCACCGGGTTTAATTCGTGAAGCGGGCGAAAGGCACCATTGGGGTCCCACCATTGGTCGGCCATTTTTTGGAATTTATTCATCTCATCCTGCCGCCGGCTGTTGCCGTGATTGGCCGACTCGTTACCTTGTTCGGCGGTGGTGCGATTTTTTGCTTCTTTTGTCATCTGTTCGCTCATCTGTCTTCCTAAGTATTTTCTAATGGTTAGCCCCCCATTGTTGCAACAATTCGCTTGAATAATCAAGAGAGAGTGGCTAGAAATGCCACGCGCCTTGTGCTTGATTATTTTATCGTCCATTGCATTGCGCGATGGGATGAAAGCGTTGTAATTTTGTTATAATTCCGTCCTGATATCGCAACTATATTTATAAATAAAAATGGTAAAAGAACGCCCCCGCAAAAACAGCCTGGTGATGAAATTCGGTGGCACCTCGGTCGCCGGGGTCGACCGCATGAGGGCATCGGCCAAAATTATCAAGCATTTTTATCAAGCGGGCGCGGCGGAAGGTTACGGCATTTGCGTCGTCGTCTCGGCCATGGCGGGGGAGACAAACCGCTTGGTTGCGTTGGTCAATAGCGCGGATGAAGATAACAAGAACCTGCATATCACCGCCGAATATGATGCGGTGTTGGCCAGCGGTGAGAATGTTAGCGCGGGGTTGATGGCGATTATCCTGAACGCCATGGGGGTGCCGGCGCGTTCGTGGCAAGGATTTCAAATCGCCGTCAAAACAAACGACAACCATGGCATGGCGCGCATCACTGACATTGATGTGACAGCGATAAAAAAATCGATGGCAAAGGGCGAGGTGGCGGTGGTCACCGGTTTCCAGGGGGCGAATGACATTGGCCGCATCACCACGCTGGGCCGTGGCGGTTCCGACACATCGGCGGTGGCGATGGCGGTGGCGTTGCAAGCCATAAGGTGCGATATTTACACCGACGTCGATGGTGTTTACCGCGCCGACCCGCGGTTGGTGGCAAATGCAAAAAAATTGGACAATGTCGCCTACGAGGAAATGCTCGAAATGGCGTCGCTTGGGTCAAAGGTTTTGCATGCGCGTTCGGTGGAATTGGCGATGAAATTTAAAATGCCTTTACAAGTTTTGTCGAGTTTTGTAGAACCAGGCGATAAAAACAACGGCACGATGGTGCTGGATGAAAAAAATTTGGCACGCGATAACATGAATAAAAAAATCGAAGAAAAAATTATCACCGCGGTGGCGTTGGATGATAAGGAAGCCAAGATAACGCTTTATAAGCTTAAAAATAAGCCCGGCGTTTCAGCGGCGATTTTTGGTCGCTTGGCCGAGGCCAATATCAACGTCGATATGATTATTCAATCGGGGTCGCACCATGAAAAGGAAGATGATTTTGCCGATATTACCTTTACCCTGCCGCGCCAAGATTTAAAGCGTGGTTTGGATGTATTGCAAAAAAATAAGGCGATGATTGGTTACGACGATATTTTGTTCGATGATAAGGTGGCGAAGGTTTCGGTCATCGGCGTGGGCATGCGGTCATCGCCCGGCGTTGCCAAAACCATGTTTGATACCCTGGCGGATGAAAAAATCAACCTTGATGCTATCTCGACCAGCGAAATCAAAATCAGCGTCCTGGTGCGGGAGGAAGACGCCAAGCGCGCGGTGCAAAAACTCCACGCGGCTTTTAAGCTGGGGTAGGCCGTTATTTTTCCGCTTGCCAAAGGCTATATTTTTGCTTATAATGGACAAGTATTGCGAGAATAGAACGAAATAAAAACACCCATCACGTTAAAAAATGGCCAAAGGAGCCAAGCGAATATGACCGATATTAAAAACCAAGCCCCCCAGTATTTCCGGCGAGAAGAAAATTACATCGGCGACGACAAACCAATTATCTTGGTTGACGGGCCGGGCAACGAAATGGATTCGGTGATTGATATTTCTGACCGCATGCCACAACCGCGGGCGACCGATAACGACGCCGATAACTGCGTTAAGGAAATCATCACCGCCACACGTGCCTCAGGTCAAAATTATGACCAAGATTTAATCGGCGACGAATGGTTGAATGGTTCAAATATCGTCAGCGACAGGGCGCGCGCCGTGTCGGAGGATGCCATCAACCAAGTGCGCCAAGCCATTCAAGACCGCCGTTTGGGCAATGGGGTTGTTGGCGTGGCAATGGGTCGCGGCGGTGTTACCATTGAACAAATTGTGCGCGAATCGGTGCGGCCATATTTAAAAACGTGGGTTGACCATAATTTGGAAACCATCGTTAAGGAAGTCATGCGGCGCGAATTGGCGCGTTTGGGTTAATACCCCCATCGATGCTCGCCGATAATTATCGGTCATTATTTTTGCATTTTTATTTTGATAGATGATTAATTTTATCGACGCGCCATCACCAAATTGGCGCGCGCGCGCAGGCGAACATAACAAGGGCGAAGATAGCGCAGACGCAACGCCGCGCTTCATTGTTATTCATTACACCGATACAAAAAATTTGGCTGAAACCTTTGGCATTTTGCAAGACCCACAAAAAAAAGTAAGCAGTCACGTGGTGATAGATAGCGATGGGAAAATCTATCGCCTGGTTGCCGATGACAAAACCGCCTGGCACGCCGGCTTAAGTTACTGGCGCGGCACGCGCAACCTGAACCCCCATTCGCTGGGGGTGGAATTGCAACATGGCGGTGTGCGTTACCCTGACAAAAATGGCAAGCTTGCCGATTACCCGATTGCGCAAATCGAATCCCTGATGGCCTTGCTCCACCATTGGCGTGGCAAGTTTTCCGTGCCGCCGGAAAACATCGTCGGCCACAGCGACATTGCGCCCGACCGCAAAATTGACCCGGGGGCAACATTTCCGTGGCAACGGCTGGTGGTGGAAAATTTGGCGCAGGACATGGCACCACACCGCAATATTTTAACCATGGCGGATGATAAAGCGCGCGACCAATTATTGGCCATGGGGTATGACCCAATGGTCGACACCGCGACATTAAAAAAAGCCTTTGGCTTGCGGTTTACAAATCGCTAAAAAAAAATTGACCTTGTAAAAAAACGGCGGTTGGCATAATGTCGGGGCAGAATCGTGGTCCGGCGATTGCAGAAAAATTCGTTGGTAACAATATTTTTTTTTGAGGAAAGTCGGGGCTTTATTTTTGGAATCCATTCCGCCTAACCGGCGGCGGCGTTGTTGGCGACGACAATGTTAGTGAAAGTGTCACAGAAAATAACCGCCATGCAAATGGTAAGGGTGAAAAGGTGGGGTAAGAGCCCACCGCTTCGTTAGTAATAACGGGGGCAAAGACAAACCAAATGGCAAGCAAGATCAAATAGGGTCATCGTTATAACCCCCGTTCCGAAAGGGTTGATGGCCGGGTTGATCGCAAGATGATGGTGGCAACGCCATCACCAGATGAATAATCGCCTAATACAGAACCCCGCTTATGGGCCACGATTCTATCCCGTCGGCGCGCTGAAGCACGCCGACAGGCATTACGGCATCGCACTATCCCCCGTCGTTTTTTACTCCGCCGTTCGGACTCTCTCTACCCGTCATTCTCGAAGCCCGCGCCGCTCGCCCCTCTACCCGTCATTCTCGAAATCGTTGCGAGCGATATTGCGTTCAGCAATATCGCAAACCATTCGCAACGATTATCGGCCGCGCTCAAGTAGCGAAGCGGTAGGGCGAATTTAATGCCCTCAAGTAGCGAAGCGGTAGGGCAAATTTATTGGCGGAGTGATTTTTTTATCCAATAAATTGCTATTTGAGCCGCGTGATGAGCGCGCTGGTGTCGAATGTTTCGCCACCCGATGATTTTATTTCTTCGTAAAATTGTTCGACCTGTTTGGTTATGGGTAATTCGATGTTTAAATTTTTTGCCTCGGCCAAACATATCAACAAATCCTTGACCATCCATTTGACCTGGAAACCAAAATCAAATTTGCGTTCTAACATGGTGGCACCGCGGTTTTCCATTTGCCAACTTTGCGCCGCGCCACCGCTGATGACCTTTAACACCTTGGTCATGTCGATGCCGGATTGTTCGCCCAAAAAAATCGCTTCCGATAACCCCTGCAACAAACCGGCGATGGCGATTTGATTTACCATCTTGGCCAATTGCCCCGCGCCGCTGTCGCCGATGCGTTCGATAATTTTGCCGTAACAGGCCATGACCGGTTGGGCGCGGTTGAAAACATCTTCATCGCCGCCGACCATGATGCTCAATATCCCCTTTTCAGCGCCGGCTTGGCCGCCGGAAACTGGTGCGTCTAAAAAAAATAAATTTTTGGTTTTGGCGGTGGCATAGAGATCCTTCGCCAAACTGGCCGAGGCCGTGGTGTGGTCGACGAACAACGCGCCCGATTTCATGGCGGGGAAGGCGACCTGGGTTATTGCCCGCACCGACGAATCATTGCCGAGACAGGCGAGGACGATGTCGGCGTTTTTTACCGCCGATGCGACGTCCGTCGCGATGGTGATGGTGCAGTTGCTGACCTCGGCGGCGACGCTCTTAGCCAAATTATTAGCCTTGTCAGGGGTGCGGTTGTAAATGTTCAGGGCGGTGATGCCGGCGGCATTGCCCTTAACCGCGACATGGCGCGCCATGTTGCCACCCATAATGCCCAAACCCAAAAATGCAACCGTCGTCATAATGATTGCCTAGCAAAATAAAAGTTGCTAGACAATACCACATATGGACAAAAAAATTTTAGACAAGAATTTTGATTTCGCCAACGCCGAGCAAAAAATATACGCCGCGTGGGAGGGGGCGGGTGCGTTCCGCGCGCAAAACCCGTTGAAAAAATTGAGCGATGCCAAACCATATACGGTGATGATTCCGCCGCCGAATATTACCGGGTCGTTGCACATGGGTCATGCCTTGAACAACACATTGCAGGACATAATGGTGCGGTATCACCGGTTAAAGAATTTTGAAACCCATTGGCAACCCGGCACCGACCATGCGTCTATCGCGACGCAACAGGTCGTCGAAAAAAAATTGGCATTGGAACAAACCGACCGCCATAAATTGGGGCGCGAAAAATTTTTGCAACGGGTCTGGGCGTGGAAGGAAGAATCCGGCGGCATGATAACCCAACAATTGCGCCGCCTGGGCGCCAGCCCCGATTGGCAAAGCGAGCGTTTCACGATGGACGCCGGCTTGTCAAAGGCGGTGACCAAGGCCTTCGTGCAACTTTATAACGACGGGTTAATTTACAAGGCAAAGCGCATGGTCAATTGGGACCCAAAAATGGAAACCGCCATTTCAGATTTGGAGGTTGTGCCGACACCGGTGCGTGGCAAATTATATTACATTCGTTACCCGTTGGTTGGCGGCGGCGACGACATCACCATCGCCACCACGCGCCCCGAAACATTGTTGGGCGACACGGCGGTGGCGGTGCACCCCGACGACGAACGTTACCAAAAATTTATCGGCAAGCATATCAAGCAACCGATAACTGGGCGCGAATTAATTATCATCGCCGATGAAATGGTCGACCGCACAGCCGGGTCGGGCGCGTTGAAGGTTACGCCGTCATCTGACCCGAATGATTTTAAGCTATATCAAAAACACAAACTTGGCATCATTGAGATTTTTGATAAAACCGGTCATTTGCTGGCCAGCGATGATATTCCCGAAAAATATCGCGGCATGGAACGTTTTGCCGCGCGCAAAGAAATGGTGAAGGATTTGGGCGACGCGTTGGTAAAGGTCGAGGATATAACCCACACCGTGCCCTATGGCGACCGCGGTGGTGTGCCGGTGGAATATCTGTTGACCGAGCAATGGTTTTTGAGGGCCGATGTTTTGGCCGGGCCGGCACTCGATGTGGTGAAATCGGGTAAGGTAAAATTCATCCCCGAGACGTGGGAAAATGATTATTATCGGTGGTTGGAAAATATCGAGCCATGGTGCATTTCGCGGCAACTTTGGTGGGGGCACCGCATTCCGGCCTATTACGCCGATGACGGAAAAATTTTTGTCGCGGCGGATTTGGCAAGTGCTGAGGATTTGGCGGCGGCGCATTACGGAAAAAAAACTAAGCTGACGCAGGACAATGACGTGCTGGATACGTGGTTTTCAGCTGGCCTGTGGCCGTTTTCGACATTGGGTTGGCCCGACGAAACGCCGATGTTAAAAAAACATTACCCGACCAATTTGCTGGTTACTGGTTTTGATATTATTTTTTTCTGGGTGGCGCGCATGGTGATGATGGGTTTGTATTTCATGAAAGAGATTCCGTTCGACACGGTTTACGTGCATGCCCTGGTGCGCGACGAGAAAGGGCAAAAAATGTCGAAATCAAAAGGCAATGTCATCGACCCGTTGGATTTGATAAATGAATTTGGTGCCGACGCGGTGCGGTTTTCATTGACCGCCTTGTCATCGCCCGGGCGCGATATTAAATTATCGATGGAGCGTGTGCGTGGCTATCGCAACTTCGTTACCAAATTGTGGAATGGCGCGCGGTTTTGCGGCCTGCTGTTGGGTGATGAAATTGGCGCGGTAAAGGTTGGTGATGAAGCACCGACGACGAATAACCCCATCAATGGTTGGATGGTAGCGGAATTGGCGCGCGCGATAAAACAATGCGAGCAACATCTCGCCGATTATCGGTTTGATTATTACGCCAATGAATTGCATCATTTGGTGTGGCATGAATTTTGTGATTGGTATTTGGAAATGGTCAAGCCGATATTGCAAGACAAGCAACGTGCCGATTACCAAGAAACCGCCGACACATTATTATTTGTTCTGCGGCAGATTTTGATTGCGATGCATGCGACGATGCCATTTGTTAGCGAAGAAATCTATCAGCATTTTTTTGCCAGTGGCGATAAAGATTTTTTATGCAATCAAGTTTGGCCGGTGTGGCAGAATAAATATGACCATGGTTCGGCGCATGATTATGTTGGGCGGTTTAAAGAATTGGTTGAACGGGCGCGGTCGCTTCGCACCACGTTGCAGTTGGATGAAAAAATTATTTTGCCGGTGACGGTGGGCGGACAAGATAGTTGGGCCGATTCGATTATCGCCCTGGCGGGTTTGAGAAGGGTTAGTTTGGAAGAAATTAAAAAACCAGAAAATAAAAACATCATTGCTATACCGGTGCAGGGCGCAACCTTTAGCATGGGCTTGCCCAATGATTTGGACATGGCCAAGATGGAAAATTTGTTGGATAAAAAATTGGCGCAATTGGATAAGGATGTTGCGGTTACTAAACAAAAAACCGATAACGCCGAATTTATGAAACGCGCCAAGGAAGAAATAAAAAAAGAATTGCTCGACCGCTTGGTAATTTTACAGGGCGAGCAAAAATTGCTGAACGACGCAAAGCAAGTATTGTTGCGGCTTTAGCCATGACATCGCACCCCGCTGGAAAGGTTTTTGCATGATAGGAAACCATGGCGCAAACCCTTAATCAAAAAATTATTGCCAGCGACCTGCCGCCGCTGGATAAAGAATGGTTGGTGTATTTTTTGGAAACCTATTCGGCCGAACGGGGCTTGGCGGCCTTGAGCCTTGCCGCCTACCGCGATGACCTTCTGCAATTTTTATTTTACCTTCAGCGAAAAAAAATAACCCCGGGTAAGGTAGGGGTTCGCGACGCCAGCGATTATTTGCTCCATTTGGTGTCGGCGGAAAATATCGGCAAGAGCAGTCAGGCGCGAAAATTATCGGCACTGCGACAATTTTATAATTTTTTGTGGCGCGAAAAATATATCGCCGATAATCCATTTGCCGAAATTGAAAATCCAAAAATTCCACGCGCCCTGCCCAAAACCATGTCGGTCGATGATGCGGCAAAATTATTGGCGACGATAGATAATTTAGAAAAAAAAGAACAGGCGCGGTTAAAGGCGATGGTCGAATTGCTTTACGCCGCCGGCCTGCGCGTTTCGGAAATGTTGGCATTGCCGGTTGCCGCCATCGACCTGGAAAAAAAAATTATCCGCGTCATGGGCAAGGGGGCAAAGGAGCGATTCGTTATCATCAATTCATCGGCGGTGACGGCGGTTGATGATTACCTCGCGGTGCGCGAATTTTTTTTGCCGCGCGGCGATAAAAATAAAGAATCGGCATTTTTGTTTCCATCGTCCGGCGGGCGCGGCGCGGTCAGCGAATCGGGTCATGTAACGCGGCAACGATTTTCGCAACTGCTAAAAGACTTGGCGCGCGCCGCAAACCTCGACGAAAAAAATATCAGCCCCCATGTGTTGCGCCATGCCTTCGCCTGTCATCTGTTGGCGGGCGGCACCGACGTGCGGTCGTTGCAATTGTTATTGGGCCACAGCCACATCGCCACCACCGAAATTTACACCCATTTGGATTTGGCGCAAAAGAAAAAACTAGTGTTGGAAAAACACCCGCTCGCCAAATAAAAAAATCCGCAAGGATTATTTTTTCTTAAAATCAAGCGACGCCGAATTGATGCAGTAACGCAAACCGGTTGGTTCCGGCCCGTCGGGGAAGACATGGCCAAGGTGTGCGTCGCAGGCGTTGCACAAAACCTCGGTGCGTTTCATAAAAAATCCATTATCGGCTTCCTCGGCCACCATTTTGTCCTTCGCCGGTTTGGTAAAACTGGGCCAACCGGTGCCGGAATCGAATTTGTCGCTGGCCGAAAAAAGCTCGGCACCACAGCAACGGCAATGATAGACCCCCTTTTCATGGTGGTCATTATATTTGCCGGTGAAGGCACGCTCGGTCCCTTTTTCGCGGGTGATGTGATACACATCCGCTGGTAAGATTTTTTTCCAATCTTTTTCTATTTTTTTCATATTATTATTATACAACTTCCTTTTAATAAAATCAATTAAAGTTGGGTCGCCGTCGATGCTGAGCGGCATGGTCAATATATTTTTTGCAACATCGGGCGATAGGCGCACGAAATCTTTTTGCGTGGTAATCAATTGCGCGTGATGTTTTGTTGCTAAATTTTCTAAGTTTTTTATATCGCGGTCAGAAAATTGGTAGTGGTCGATAAATTTTTTGCTCGCCACCACCTTGCCGCCAAGTTTTTTGACGCCGTTGAAAAATGCCCCGGGCCGGGCGATGCCGGCGAAGGGGACAAGCCGCGTCCCTTTACTGAACGGCGCGCGGTAATTTTTTTTTAATAAAAAAATTGGTGCTGACATATTGGCAATAGAGGTTGGCAAATTGTTGGCGGCGGTAAATTTATCACGCAACCACAACCAAGCGTCTGGCCGGCGCGTGCGGCGATTGACAACCAAGGGCAATAGTTGGCGGAGCGGCCCGAGCGGCAGGGGCAGGCCGTTGCCCAAGCCAAAATCAGCCTGGCAGGTGAGGAGGGTGATGGTCGGGCGGAAGCTATAATCCTCGAACCCATCGTCGGCGATGATGAGTTCGTATTTTTTTTGTTGCCGCAGTTTTTCAATCAAGCGCAAACCGGCGCGACGATTTTTGCACAACACGACGTCGCTGGCGCCGGAGCTGGGCGTTGTAAACCTATTGCCAAG
Organism: Hydrotalea sp.; assembly: GCA_030054115.1. Taxonomy (NCBI): domain Bacteria; kingdom Pseudomonadati; phylum Bacteroidota; class Chitinophagia; order Chitinophagales; family Chitinophagaceae; genus Hydrotalea; species Hydrotalea sp. Next base: position 35,085 of record JASGCL010000007.1, on the reverse strand, counting down.
CGCGTGGAGTTGCGCCTCATCCATCGCGCCGGCAAGTTTTTTATTTTTTTCGATTAAGACGGCGGGTGACGGCCATCGCCAAGCGGCCTTATAATTTTTGACCAATGTGACCGACCGTGGAAAATAGCGATGGAGCATCGCCACCACCGGCGTTTTTCCACCACCACCGACCACGATATTGCCGACCAACAAAATCGGCAGGTCGGTTACCGGTTGACGAAAAACTATTGTCTGAAAAATTTTCCGCAACAGCCGCAAGATTTGCCATAAAACAGCGAGCGGCCAAAGCAAAAAACACCACAGTGGCAATACCGACCAGAATAAAATTTTTTGGCCGGCGGATAGGTTTTTCGGGTGATGCCACCATAGCAACATGTCAATCATCCCTCAGCGCGCGGCTTACCATGGGTGCAATAATATTGTTGATGGTGGCGATGTTGTCGCGCTGGTTGCCCTGCCATTTTTTGGTGCGGCTGACAAATTGCTGTTGTTCGGCCGATGATAATTTTTTGAACCAAATAATTTTTTTATAAATGGCGTCAAGCCCGTCGACCATGAAGGTAATGCGTCGCCCGTCGGTATCGGTGTAAATATCAACCGCGTTGCCGACATGCGGGCCGTGCAATAGGCAACAACCCTGGTCAAGGGCTTCCTTCGGGTTATGGCCGCCGCGCCGCGCCCACGAACCACCGAGCAACACCAAGGGGCAGAGGTGATAAAGACTGGCCAAATGACCAAAGGAGGAGACGAGCAGAAAATCGCGCGACGTCAACCCAACCGCCGCGGCACGCAAATGAAAAGATTTTTGCCAAACGGCGCGTGTCGGGTGGCGCGGCACGATGATGGCAAAAAAATATTTTTTTAATTCTGGAAATTTTTTATAAAGGTCGAGTAGCATTTTTTCCTCCCCAGGGTGCAGGCAGGAAAATAACAAAGGTTGTTTGTCGGCCGGAATCGCCTGTTTATAAAATGCCACCAAGTTTTTTTTCGGGGTGTCGGCGGTTTTAAATAATTTTAAATTGCCGTGATAAAAAATATTTTTGTCGGACAGACGCGACAAATAATTTTGCGCGGTCGATGATTGCGCCCAGATGGCGTCGAGGTTGCGAAAGATAACCCGCCCCCATGTCCAGCGCATGATGAAGTTGAAGAAAAAAAAACTTTTCTTACTCATCCGGCCATTTAACAAGACAGCTGGCACGCGGTTGACCGCCAACCACAGGGCGCGGCGCGGCAAGAAATCAGATTCGGCCAAGAAAAAAAACCTTGGTCGTAACCCACGCCATTTATTTTTTAATAACCACAAATTATCAAACGGGCTTAAGGTCAGATAAAAATTATTTTTTGGCAGGGCGTCGCGCAAGAAACTTGCCAGGGCGAGCCGCGCCGATGGCGATTGGCAGGTGATGATAAAAAAAATATCGCCGTGATTTTTTTCTAGGTTGCTGATGATGGGCAACACCGAGCGGGTTTCACCCAACGATGGGGCATGAAGCCAGATGATTTTACGCGTGCCAATGGCGCGCAACAATGTGCGATGGTGTGGCCAAAAACCGAAACGTTCTTTTATCATTGCCGTGCCCTCGGCGCGCAATAGCCAGCGCGTCAGGCCAACCACCAACCACACCAGCAATAAAAAAACATCGACCACCAAACATAGATTGTAGTAGAACAATAATAACGGCTGGTATTTTTTTTTCATTTACGCCTCACTCTTATTTTTTTATTTATTCGCCAACCAATTGTTCGCGCGCCAATTCGGCGTAAAGCCCGTTGCGCTTCATCAATTCATCGTGGGTGCCTTGCTCGTGGATTTGCCCCTTATCAAGCACCAAGATGATGTCGGCTTTTTTCACCGTGGCCAGGCGGTGCGCAATGATAAGGGCGGTGCGGTTGCGCAACAATTCTTCCCACGTTTTTTGTAACGATTTTTCGGTTTTGGCGTCGAGCGCGGAGGTGACCTCGTCCAACAAAATAATCGGCGCGTCGCGTAAAAAAGCGCGCGCCAGCGAGACCCGTTGTTTTTGCCCACCCGACAGGGCGTTGCCCAATTCACCGGCGCGGGTGCGAAACCCGTGGGGCAGGTGGTTGATAAAATTGACAGCCTCGGCCCGGGTGGCGGCTTTTTTTATTGCGGCTTCATCGGCTGATAAATCACCCACCCAGATATTATCGTGGATGCTGACATCGAACAGGCCTTGTTCTTGGCTGACCAGCGCGATTTTTTTGCGCAACGATTCGAGCGAACAATTTTTTATATCTTGGCCATCGATTAAAATCCTGCCACCGCTTAATTGGTAAAGCCGCGGGATAAGATTCATCAGGGTTGATTTACCCGCGCCCGACGCGCCAACCAGGGCAACGGTTTTGCCGCCCGGCACGGTCAAGGAAAAATTTTTAAAAATTTCGCGCCCATCGGGGTAGGCAAAACTTATTTTGTCGAAAACGATGGTGCCATTGTTGATGACCAATTCTTTGCCGGCGGTTACTTTGGGGCGTTTGGCCTCTTCCTGCACCAGTTCAAAAATCCGCTCCAACGCCGGTGCGGCGTCGTTGATATTGGCGGTAACGCCGGCCAGGGCGCGAATCGGCGCGAAGGCCAGCATGAGGGTGAAGAGGTAGCCGGTAAATTGCCCTTGGGTCATCAAGCCGCGAGAGATGCTGTAGCCCGCCATCGCCAGTGTCATAAAATAAATAATGCCCAAGATGATATTCATCGACGGATTCGACCAGGCCTTCATCAGGTTGGATTTTTTTGCGGTGCGGCTGTTGTCGGCGAAGGATTGATTGACGCGCGCCCTTTGCCATTCCTCCAACCCGTAGGCGCGCACGTGTTTTGCGCCCTTTAAACTATCGTCCAACACGGCGACCATTTCGCCCGATTGCAATTGTTGGCGGTGCGATAATTCGCGAATCCGCCGGCCGAGGATTCTGACCGGTAGGGCGAACAAGGGAAACAAAATGACAATCGCCAGGGTCATCAACCAATTGTAGGTGAAAAGCAAACCAATCAGAAAAACAAAGGTCGGGAAGTCTTTGCCCACATTGACCAACAGGTTGCCCAGGTTGCCGATGACGATATTAACATCGTTGGTGAAGCGCGATATTTCTTTCGATGTGCCCTCGCTGGTTAGGAGCTCGAGCGGGCGCGTTTGCAGGGCAGAAAAAATTTCGCGGCGGAGCGATTCGATGACATTGGTGCTGATACGTTGCAACAAGACCGTTTGCCCCAGCAGGGCGAAGCCACGCAATGTCGAGGTGAGAAAAAATCCGCCACCCAACCAGAAAAGATAAGTCAGGTCATGTTGTTCGGCCATCGTCAGCCCCTTATCAATCGCCGGTTCAACCAATTTGGCGATGGCGGCGGTCGACAGGGCGGTGATGACCATCAGCAAGATAATCAACGGGTAATGCCAGCGATAATGAAAAAGATAACCGCGCCAAAGTTTTTTTAAAAGGATGATATCTTTTTTAAGAGGGCTCTTCATATTTTTTTAAGGCACTAACTTGTTATTTTTTATAGGCGCGTTTTACTGGACGCGCAATGTTTTTTTTGATAAACTGCATCCTTTCACACCATCATATTATAAGGAGGTTTTAACATGAAAAAAGCAAGCAAACCAACAAAAACCCGGCGGCCACAGCCATGGCGCAATATCGAAAAAAAAATGGAATATTTGATATTTTTTAGTCGATGGTTTCAAATGCCAATTTATATGGGGTTGGTCGCCGCGTTGTTTTTCTATGCGCTTCATTTTTTGAAAGAGTTATGGCATTTGTTCCAAGTCGGGTTTAACAGTGACTCGAGCGAGCTTGGGATAATGTTGATTATTTTAAACATGGTCGATGCGGTGCTGATATCGAATTTGCTGGTTATTGTTATTATCGGCGGGTGGGATACATTTGTTTCGCGGTTGGATTTGGAAAATGAAAAAGACCAACCCGATTGGTTGTCGCATGTTAGCGCATGGGTGTTAAAAACCAAATTGGCAACGGCAATTGTCAGCATTACCGCGGTTCATTTATTGACCAGTTTTATCAACGTCGATGAAATCGATGACCGATTATTGATATGGCAAATTATCATTCACATCGTGTTGTTGGTATCGGCGATTGCTATCGCCTTGATTGCCCGTTCCGCCCTTGCTGGCGAAAAGGGAAAACATAATTAATTTTATGTTATTTTTACGGAAACAAAATCTCACTGCGGAAACCATCGCCCTGTTTTATAAAAACCAATCGGTCATGCAGGCGATTGGGCTGGTCTTGCCAAAATTCAAATCGTTCGGGGGTCAGGCTATAACCCAGCCAATAATCAGGGCGGGGGATTTTGCCGCCGCCCAGCAAATCGGCAAATTGTTTTTTGTATTTGGCAAGGTTGTTTTTTAAATCATCGGGCGTCGCCATCGGCCGTGATTGCGCCGACGCCCAGGCACCAATTTGGCTATCAACCGGTCGCGAATGAAAATAATCATCGGCTTCTTGGGTGCTGACCATGGTGATATGGCCTTCTATCCTTATCTGTTGGCGCAAGGATTTCCAATGGAACAGCAGGGCGGCGCGCGGGTTATCGCGCAGGGCATTGCCCTTATCGCTCTGGCTGTTGGTGTAAAAGACAAAACCTTCTTTTGAAAAATCTTTCAGCAACACCATGCGACTGCTGATGCGACCGGCGCGGTCAACGGTGCTTAGGGCCATGGCATTCGGGTCGTTGGGTTCGGTTGTTTTGGCGACGGCGAACCAGGCGGCAAAAATATCAAACGGGTTTTTGTCACCCAATGATATAATCGGCTGGGATGCAAGGGGTTGCGCGTTTATAGTTTGCGGGCCGTTATTCATATAATTACCATAGCCAATCGCGGCTTGAAAAACAATTTTTTTACCTCTATAACTACTTTATACTAAAAAAAACTATATTATAAATTTCTTTATTGGGAGTATCACATGACAGACAAAAACACCGCCGGATTAATGGCCGGTAAAAAAGGCTTAATCCTTGGCGTCGCCAACGATAAATCGATCGCTTGGGGCATTGCCAGCGCGTTGCACAATGCGGGGGCGACCTTGGGCTTCACCTACCAGGGGGAGGTGTTGGAAAAACGCGTTCGCCCGCTGGCCGAATCGATTGGTTCGACATTTTTGGAACCATGTGATGTCACCAACGACGCCGATATCGACAAGCTGTTTACCAAAGTGAAAGAAAAATTTGGCACGATAGATTTTTTGGTGCATGCCATTGCCTTTTCCGACAAAAACGAATTGACCGGCGAATACCTCGCCACCAGCCGCAAAAACTTCCTCAGCAGTTTGGATATTTCTTGCTATTCATTCACCGCCCTGGCGCAACGGGCTGATAAAATCATGCCGAACGGTGGGTCATTGGTTACCTTGACCTATTACGGGGCCGAACGCGTCATGCCGCATTACAATGTGATGGGTGTGGCCAAGGCCGCGCTGGAGGCGTCGGTTAAATATTTGGCGATGGATATGGGCAAGCGCAATATTCGCGTTAACGCCATTTCGGCCGGGCCGATAAAAACCCTGGCCGCGTCGGGGATTGGCGATTTTCGTTTTATGTTAAAATGGAACGAAATCAACAGCCCGCTGAAACGCAATGTAACTATCGACGATGTCGGCAACACCGGCCTTTATCTATTGTCCGATTTATCATCGGGCGTCAGTGGCGAGGTGGTTCACGTCGACGCCGGTTACCACATTACCGGCATGGCCCAGGACATGGAAAAAACCGCCGAATTGTTAAAGGAATTTAACAAGGGGTAGAGGGGTTAAGCAAGCGGTAGCCGCCTGCGATAGCCCATAAAAAATTATTACGCGAAATTATTGCCCGCTAGTCTGGGCTTGGTTTTGACTTTGAGCTTGCCAGCCGCCCTTTGCCGTTTGTTGCCATTGGGTCAGGGTAAAGTTTTTGGCATCATTGCTAACCATGGCAAAAATTTTTGCCATGATTGATTCGTGGTGATTGTCATGTTGCGAAAATAAAAACAGCCATTGTTCGATACCATGGTTGAGCTGGGGCTCGGTTTTTAAAATAGTGGTGATGTCGCCGGATTGGTTTGGCATAAAAAAAATCGCCGAGGCTTGGTTGTGATTTTTGAAGCCGACTTTTTCTTCGCCGTTGCTAGCGATGCTATCAAGCGGCATAATCAAAACCGGTTGCGTGCGGTCGGTTTCGTCATGATGAATAATATCATGCGGCAAGAATTCGTCCTGGCTATAGTCCCATAAAATATCATCGATTTTTTTTGCTGATGGCGCGTCGTCAACCATCACCATGGCGCGTTTGTCGCGCGCCAGGTGTTTTTGCAACATCGCCGCCAAACCATGGTCGCGCGCCGCCGGTTGAAAAAGATAAAAACTAAGGGGGATGGTCGCCATGGTGATAGGGTCAAATACGGGTGAATTATTTTTGTTTTTTTCTTGCGCCAATATCAGACCGATAAAAACTGCGGGGAAAGTTTATGGTTTTTATTGCGCCGTAAATTTTTGCCCGCGCCGCCGGTATATCATCGGCGGTCGCAACCAACGTCAAGACGCGGCCGCCGCTCGCGATTAATTTTCCATCGCTGTTAAGGGCGGTGCCGGCGTGGAGTAGGCGACAACCATCGGGTAATGACGTCGGCAAGGTAATTTCTTGGCCTTTCTGTGGTTGCTCGGGGTAACCCTCGGCCGCCATCACCACCGCCAGGGCGGTTTGCGGTTGGCCCTGTTGGTTGTGCCAATGTTTGATGGAAAAATCCTCCAGCGCGTGCTTCTGCGCCGACATCATTGCTATCAACAAATCGGTTTGCATGGTTTCTAACACCACGGCGGCCTCCGGGTCGCCCAATCGGATGTTTATTTCCAACAACGTGGCGTGGTTGTTCTCGACCATCAGGCCGAAAAACAACACCCCAACATATGGCGCGCCGATGGAATTCATGCCGGCGATGGTCGGGGCAACAATGTCGCGTTCGATTTGCGCTTGCAACGCGGCGTTCAATATTGGGCTGGGGGTGAAGGCGCCCATCCCGCCGGTGTTGGGCCCTTGGTCATTATCGAACGCCTGTTTGTGGTCTTCGGCCGTTCCCATGAAAACGCCGTTGGTGCCGTCGCTCAAGACGAAATAGGATAATTCTTGGCCGGTCAAAAATTCCTCGATGATAATTTCATCCCCCGCAGGCCCGAATTTTTTTTGCACCAATATGGCGTCGATGGTGGCGGCGGCGGCGGCGAGCGTTTCGGCAATCACCACCCCCTTGCCGGCGGCCAGGCCGTCGGTTTTTATCACGATGGGTTTGTGTGTTTCATCCCATAATTTTTTTGCAAATTGGTTGGCGGCGGTGGCATCGGTAAAATGTTCGTAACGCGCGGTGGGTATGTTGTTGCGTTGCGCCAGATCCTTCATCATGATTTTTGACCCCTCCAACGCCGCGGCGGCACGGCTGGGGCCCAGGCAGGCAATGCCCGCCGCCGTCATGGCATCGTATAGGCCCAGGGTCAGGGGATCCTCCGGTCCGCAAACAACGAATGATATTTTTGTCTCGACCGCGAAGGCCACCAAATCGGCAATGTCGTTGGCGGAAATGGCGATGATGTTGGTTGGTGCCGCACCCGAGTGGTCGCGGTTCAGGGTGGCGATGCCGGGGTTGCCGGGCGCGACCCATAATTCGTCGCATAGGGGGGATAGGGCGATGACGCGCGCCATGGCATGTTCGCGCGCGCCAGAACCAATAAGTAAAATTTTCATGGGGTTGGTCATTTGCTGGTTATAGACCTGTTTTTATCAAACTATTGCGGTAAATGACAGAAATTTTAATTTATAAAATAACTTGTTTACATTGAGCGAATCATGTTACAGCAATGCCGAACGTTGAGGGAGGGTTTTGATTTTTAACGCATGTTGTTTATGAAAAAAAATAATATGTTTGGCAAGAAAATTGCAGAAATCTAGTCTCAATAACAACTTTTTAGTAACATGAAAGGAAAATTATCATGGCTAAATCAATCATGTCCAGTCTTATGTCTATGACTGGCGCGAAGAAAAAACCGATGAAGAAAAAATCTTCAACCGGCGCGAAGAAGAAACCGATGAAAAAAACGGCTTCTAAGAAGAAAACAACTTCTAAGAAGAAGACTTCTAAACGTCGTTAGTTTTTTCTAAAAACGATATTAAAATCCCCCGCTTGATATTATCAACGGGGGATTTTTTTTGGCCAAAAAATTATCGGGCAAAAAATTATCGGCCGTGTGTTATCGGCCGAGCAATTGTTTGGCTTGGGCTTCGGCCTCCTTGGTGATGCTTTCGGCCGACAGCATGCGGGCAATTTCCATGACTCGTTCCTCGGGGTTTAGTTTTTTTACCGACGAGGTGGTTTTGCCTTTGTTTATTATTTTTTCAACACGGAAATGGTGCTTGCCGATGGCCGCCACCTGCGGCGAATGGGTGATGACAAAACATTGTTGTTGCGTGCTCAATTTTAATAATAATTTTCCAACCGCGTCGGCGGTTGCGCCGCCGACCCCGCTATCGACCTCGTCAAACACCAGGCAATCGACGCCGGCACCAATCGCCTGTTCGATAGCCAATAAAAACCGCGCCAATTCCCCGCCCGAGGCAATTTTGTGAAGTAAATCTTTATTCTGCCCCGGGTTGGTTTGGCAAAGAAATTGAATTTTCTCGACACCTTTGTTCGACGGGTTATCAAGCGGCAAGAAATCGATGTGAAAACTGGCGTGGGGCAATTTCAAATCGGGCAAGACCGCCATGACATGGTCGGTTAAATCGATAGCGGATTTTTTGCGCGACGCGGTCAGGGTTTCGGCGGTGGCATAATATTTTTTTTCAGCAATTTTTATATCGGCCATGATATTTTCTAATTTTTTTGCTTGCTGGTTACTGCCCTCCAATTGGCTATTAATTTCTTCCAAATAATTTCCCAAATCCTCGACCGGCCGGCGGTATTTTCGACCGATGTCTTTCAGCGCGAACAGCCTATCCTCAATCTCCGGCAACGACCAATCGGGGCTGGCGACATCGTTCAATTCTTTTTCCAATAAATCCTGCGCGGTTTGCAAATGGGTCAGGCCGCTGTCCATCGCATCCGCCGCCGCACTCAGGTTTTTTTTATCGCCCGCCATGCGCGACAATAATTTTGATACCTTCAACCCCTCGGCCATGATGCCGTTGCGGTCGTTAAAATAGCCGATGATTTCCTGCAAGGCGGCGATGGTTTTTTCGGCCGATTGCAGGGCGCGGCGTTTTTCTTCTAATTCTTTTACCTCATCGGGGTTGATGTTCAATGCCTCCAATTCTTTTTTTGCGTTGCGCAGGTATTCGCGGTCGGCGATTGATTTTTTTATTTCATTTTCCAAGGTGGTTTTTTCGCCCAGCAAATCTTGCCAATGTTTATAATCGCCGGCCAGCGCGTCGAGAATTTTTTTATGTTTGCCGTAATCATCCAGCAAATCGCGGTGGCTTTCGACCCGCGTCAGGCGGTGGCTTTGCCCCTGCGCCTCAATCTCGACCAATTCGGCGGCCAATTGTTGCAACACCGTGATGCCGACCAGCGTGTCATTTATCCAACATTTGCTTTTGCCATCTTTTTTCAGGGTTCGGCGGATGGTAAGGTTCTTGCTTTTTTCATCCAGCGGGAATTCATGGGTTTCGGCCAGGTTTTTCAGGTTGGGCGAAATGATGTTAAATGAAAATTCGGCGGTTACGTTGCATGAATCCTTGCCAGCCTGGATAATACGGCTTTCGATTTTTTCCCCCAGCACCATCATAATGGCCTGCAACAAAATGGATTTGCCGGCACCGGTTTCGCCGGTCAAAACATTCAGGCCAGATTGAAAATCGATATCAACCTGGTCGATGATGACTAAGTTTTGAATGGTAAGGGTTCTAAGCATTGTTTATCGGATGGTTATATTGCCGATAGTTATACTGATTCTTGCGGTGGCTTCAATCCCCAATTTTGCTTTTTTCTTATCGGTAATTGGTGGCAATTTTGGGGCAAGATTTGAATCGCCGCCCACCCGCGCCTTATTTTACTGCGCGCCTGGCGTTTGGCTGTTGGACGGCTTGGTGGGTAAGGTGCTGGGTGGGGTGATAATTTTTTTATTTGGTTTGGTTTTGTCCAATGGCTTGTCGGGGCGAGTCGCCGGTGGGGTGGCTTTTTTATTTTTCATCACCAGGTCGTAACTATAACGATACCAGGGCGAGGCCGGGTAATTTTTGCCCAACAGGGCGGCGTAACGTTGCGCCTCGTCCTTTACCCCCGCCATGGTGTAGATTTCGACCAGCCGCGCCAAGGCCTCGGGCACCGCGCTGGTTTGGCCATAACTATCGATAACGGTTTTAAATCGGTTGATGGCCGCGGTGCTTTCGCCGCGATTTAAATAAAACCGACCGACGTTCATTTCCTTGGCGGCCAATTGGTCAAGCAGAAGGCCGCGCTTGCTGGCGGCATCCTTGGCATAGATGGTGTTGGGGAAACTGGTAATTAGTTGGTTGAAGCTCTTTAGCGATTCCTCGGTTAGCGATTGGTCGCGGCGCGCGTCTTCTATCTGCTCAAAATAGGACATGCCGCGCAGGTAAAGGGCGTAGGACGATAAGTTGTCGCTGGGGTAAAGGCTTAAAAAAACATCGACCAAGGCACCAGCATTGACCTGGTCTTGCGCTTGGTAATAACTATAGGCCGCCATGATGTAAGAATTCTTTACCGCCTTGGAATAGGGGAAATTATAAGGGATGGTTTCAAAGGTTTTGGCGGCCTGGACAAAATTGCCGTCGCGATAAAGGCCGATGCCGAGGTTGTAGGTATCCTCCGCCGTGCCGCCGTTGAGTGGTGGCGTGTCGTTGGCGCAGGCCGGCAAAAACGCCAACAGCATCAATAACAATAGGGTGCGGGGTAGGGAGAATATTTTTTTAAGCATGATTTAATTTTGGGTTGGGTCAATTTTTACCAGGGCAAAACCACTGCCCGGGACAAAAATAAACATTGGGAAGGGTTTCTTGCTGAGGATAAGTTTTTTTAATTGCGCGGCGGCCAATTCGGCATTGCTGGCGGTTTGGCCATCGATTGATAAAATCAGCGTGCCAATCATGACATCGTTGGCGATGCTATCGCCCTTGTTTTTATTGGCATCGTTGGTGAAGGCCGAGATAAGCACGCCGGGTAAATCGCTGGAGAGGTATAAGATGGCACGATCTTGGTCGGTAATATTTCTGATGGCAAAGCCGAGGTTGTCGATGACTATACCGCCGCCCTGAATCTTTTTAAATACCGTCATGGCACTTTTGTTGATATCATCGTCGCTACGGTTGAGCAGTGATAGCACAATATTTTTGGTGACAATTTGCTTGTTTCGCCAAATGGTCAGGTTGACCGCCTTGCCGCTTTTTTCGCTGGCGACAATTCGTGGCAGGTTTTGCGATTTTTTTACCTCTTGGTTATCGATTTTTAAAATGATGTCGCCGATTTTAAGCCCAGCGGTGGCGGCCGGGCTTTTATCGACAACGCCGACAATCAACGCGCCGCGCGGGCTGTTGGTTAGGCCAAATTGCTGTGCCATGTCCTCGTCGACCTCTTGCAGGGCGACCCCCAGCCAACTGCGGCGTGGACTGCCGTAACGTTTTATTTGCTCGATAACATCGATAGCTTGGTTGGCGGGAATGGCAAAACCGATGCCGATGTTGCCGCCGGTTTCGGAATAGATAATGCTGTTGATGCCAACCACCTCGCCCTTGATATTAAACAGCGGGCCGCCCGAATTGCCACGGTTGATGGCGGCATCGGTTTGGATAAAATCGTCATATTGGCCGGCGCCGATATTGCGCCCCAGCGCCGACACAATGCCGACCGATACCGACCCGCCCAGGCCGATAGGGTTACCGATGGCGATAACCCAATTGCCAACCCGCAATTTGTCAGAATTACCAAATGTCACATGGGGCAGGTTGGTGCCGTTAATTTTTAGCAAGGCAACATCGGTGCGGTCATCTCGGCCGATAACCTTAGCAACATAGCTCCGGTCGTTCGACAGGGTAACACGAACCTCGCTGGCGTTTTGGATAACATGGTTATTGGTGACGACCAGACCATCCTTCGATATTAAAAACCCCGAGCCAATGCCGGCGATGGTGCGTTTTTGCGGTTTGCCACCTTTCTTGTCATAATTGTCGGGCGGGGTGTAGCCAAAATGTTTAAACAACTCTTGCAATTCGGGGGGGACGCCGGCATCGCCAGACTTGATGACCTCGGTTTGCAGGCTTCTGATATTAACCACCGCGGGTGATAATTTTGCCACCAAATCGGCGAAGCCCTCATCGTTGGGGATGCGATTGCTCCCCACATAGCCCGATGTTTTGGCCAGTTGGGTCTTGTTGCTGGGGGAGGTCGCGGGGGTTGCGGTTTGCCCTATCGCGGGTTGTGCAAAAAAATCAGCAGAAAAAAAAATCCCAGCTAGATAAAAAAAACCAACCAGCATCAGGCTTATCAGGCATCGCTGGCCAGCGTTGCGGCGCGGGGAAGTGGTTTTTTGTTGCGTCATGCTTGCGGTTGGTCGGGGGATGATGGCGGTGGAACCTTCCTGGTTAATTGCAGGAAGATATCCTCCAAATCTGATTCTTGGCTGGTGATGTCTTTTATCACAACCTGTTGTTGGTTCTTGATAATATCAACAATTTCGCCCGCCGAATGGTCGCTCGGTTTATAGGAAACCTTGAGCAGGAAACCATCATCGGTCGCGGTTTGTTGGCAAGAAAATTGTTGTAAAATAGCGGCCTCGGCCGGTAAGGGCGCGGACAAAACAAATTGCAGGCTTTTTGCATCGAGTTTTTTTAACAAGATGTCTTTTTTCTCATGCACCAATAATTTCCCCTTATCGATGATGGCAATGTCGTCGCATAATTCTTCGGCTTCCTCCAAATAATGAGTGGTGAGCAGAATCGTCACGCCGTTTTTATTCAGGGCGCGCACATTATCCCACAATTGGCGGCGCAGGTCGATATCGACGCCGGCGGTTGGTTCGTCCAACACCAAAATTGGTGGGTTGTGGACCATCGCCTTGGCCACCAGCAATCGGCGGCGCATGCCACCCGATAAATTCCGTGCGTAGGTTTTGGCCTTATCCTTGAGCCCCACCATGTCCAAAATTTCCATGGTGTGGCGGTCTTTTTTCTTAATGCCATAGAGGCCAGCTTGCAATTCCAACAATTCGTCGGGCACAAAAAATGGGTCGATGTTTAATTCTTGCGGCACAATGCCGATGGCGGCGCGGGCGTTGCGCGCGTCCTTATCAATATCGATGCCCCATATTTTAACCGACCCCGAGGTTTTCATTGTCAGCCCGCCCAAGATATTGATAAGGGTCGATTTCCCCGCGCCGTTCGGGCCGAGGAGCGCGGAAATACTGCCGCGTTTTATTTTCAGCGAAACATTATCCAGCGCAGTGACCTCGGGCGCGCCCTTGCGCTTTTTATAGGATTTGCAAAGCCCGCTGATGTCGATGGCATTTTCGGGCCCCTGTTGGCTGTCGATAACGGGAAAAAATACGTCGGTCATGTTAGTTTTTTTAGCTTAGGGTTTAAATGTTGTTGCTGGTTGGATGATATTGTCCATTATGGTGCCCAGAAGAAGACTCGAACTTCCACGATGTTGCCACCACAAGTACCTGAAACTTGCGCGTCTACCAATTCCGCCATCTGGGCTTGATAACTTATTTCCATATCATATTCAAGTGGCATAATAAAGCGACAATTGCGATGGAAATGAGGTTTTGCGGGGGCAACCTTGGCCTAAAGCGCAGCGGCTTTTTGGGCGATAATTTTTTGCTTAATTGCCGCCGAGCAATTTTTTATCCTTAATCAATAATTGTTTTTTAAGCTGTTTGGCGCGTTGCCAATCATGGGTCGCAATGATAGCGGCCATGTTGCGGCTGGCGATTTCCTTCAGCAGGATATTAAAAACCTTGTCGGCGTTTTCGGGGTCGAGGTTACCGGTTGGCTCGTCAGCCAACAACAATGTTGGTTCATGCACCAACGCCCGCGCCAGGGCGACGCGTTGCCGTTCACCGCCCGATAATTGCGCCGGGTAATGGCGCAATCGCGCGCCCAGCCCAACCCGTTGCAACAGGGCGGTGGCGCGGTCGGTGGCAAATCTTCTTTTTTTCTTCAGCACCAGCAACGGCATTGCGACATTTTCCAGCGCGGTCAATTCATCAATCAAATAATGATGTTGAAACACAAAACCGATGGTGTGGCCGCGCCAATTGTTTTTGGCCGCTTCGTTAAAATTGCTGGTGTTTTTACCATGCAACAAAATCGCACCGCTTTGCACATTGGCCATCAGCCCCAGCAGGTTAAGCAGGGTCGTTTTCCCCGCGCCCGACGCGCCGAGCAACGCCACCGCGTCGCCGGCCTTTAATTTTAGGTTGAGGTTTTTGAACAGCGAAATTTTTTCACCGCCGAGCGAGAACTCGTGGTTTAAATTTTTTACCTCTAGGATGGTTGGGGCTGACATTTTTTTATTCTGGCTCATTTATTATTTTTTTCCATTATTCGTGACGCAAAATATCGGCGGGTGGTAATCGGCTGGCGTTGATGGCCGGCCACAGGGCGGCGAGGATAGAAATCATCAGGGCCAAACAATTGATAAGAATCACATCCGAGACAATAATTTTTGACGGCAATTGGGTGAGGTAGTAAACCTCCGGGCTGAAAATTGGCGTGCCGCTTAATTTTTGTATAAATTGGCGGATGGCCTCGGCGTGGCTGGCGATTAACACACCGAATAACGTGCCAAGGCACGTGCCGATAATGCCGAGCGATGAGCCGGCGATGAGGAATATCGTCATCACCAGCCAACGACTGCCACCGGTCGCGCGGACGATGGCGATGGTCGATTTTTTTTCCTTCACCAACATCGATTGGCCGGAGACGACGTTAAAGGCCGCAACCATAATTATCATCGTCAAGATTAAAAACATCACGTTGCTTTCGACCTTCAGGCTCGACACCAATTGCGCGTTGTTGCTTTGCCAATCGAGCGCGACCTCGTTATCGGCAAGTTTTGGTTTTAGCATTTTTAAAAATTCTTTGCTTTCGCCGGGTTTTTGAATCATGATTTCCAGCTTTTGCACCTGGCCATCGCCCTGGCGCATGAAACCGCTGGCAATTTTCGGCGGCATGAAAACAATGTTGCGGTCGTAATCATTCATGCCGATATGGAAAATGCCGATGACTTTATATTCTTTGGGATTTGGCAGGAGACCAACCTTCGATTCGGTTAGGTAAGGCGGCACCAGCGTTATTTTATCGCCGATTTCGATATTGTAGGCATTGGCCAGGCCGGCACCGATGACAACGCCGTCCCCTCGGTCAAAACTTCTCCACGGCAGGCTGTCCGGCGTGAGCGAATCACGGAACACCGAGCGTTTGACAATATCTTGACCGCTTAAACTGCGAATCAGTAATGCCGAGGCCGTTTGGTCGCGAATCAACACCGCCTGGGATTCATTAACCGCGCTGACCGATATTATACCGGGCAGGGCGGTGAAGGCGTTGCCCGCGGTGTTATCAAGCAAGTCGCCATGTTTTTCATAAATCTGCACATGCGATGAAATACCCAATATCCGGTCGATGAGTTCGATGCGAAAACCATTCATAATCGACATGACGACAATTAATGCGCCAACCCCCAGCATGATGCCGAGCATCGAAAACCACGAGGTCAAAGAAATAATACCGCGCTTGCTGTGCCCGCCGCGCAACAGGCGAAAGGCCATGTAAAATGCAAACCCCATGAATGACGCGGCAGTGCCAAGCCGTAAGGCGCGGGGTATTTTTTTAAAAAAAGCGATGATTTTTTGCATGCAGGATTGTTGGCGTTATTGGCTTTTACATTGGCTTTTCTATGGGCTTTTCCATGGCGCGGTTTGTCAAAATAATCTATAGCAATAAATCACTGGGTTTTCTATCAAAACCGCTCAAAAATCTTGATGGAAAACCGCTGGAATCCGCGCTTAAAAAATACTTGTCTTATGTTGTCTTCCTTGCCTTTTTTTCATTTGCCGCCGCTATTTTTGGTGGGTGGTATGGCGGGGTTGGTGGTGGTCATTGGTAGTGGTTTGGAATTGCTATTGGCCATGGTTTATTGGTGGGCGGGCACGCACCGTATGTTGGCCAAGTTTTTTTTACACCCGGTGATGGTGATTGGTTGGTGGTTGCTGTTGTTGGAAAAAATACTTTATCGCGCCGCGCCAGCCAAAATAAAAAACAACCATGGTAATCCTAGGCGCGCTAACCTGCGGCAATTTATGGCGGGGGTTGTTTATATTATCCTGGCCATTGCGCCGGCGGTTGGTTTATGTTTTATCACCCTGCCGGCGGTGGTGGAGGTTATCATGGTTGCATTCATGCTGGCGGGGGGCAGTTTATTCATCCATGTTGCGGCGGTGGCGCGGGGTTTAGAAAAAAACCTTACCGCTGGCCAAGCTCAAGTGCAAAAAATTGTCAGCCGCGATGCAAAAAAGTTAGACCGCGCCGGCGTCGCCCGTGCCGCGTTGGAATCGCTGTCCGAAAATTTTTCTGACGGCGTGGTCGCGCCGATGTTTTTTTATTTTTTATTCGGCCTGCCCGGCATGATGCTATATAAAATTGTCAACACCGCCGACAGCATGGTTGGTTACGCCAACCAGCAATATTTTTATTTTGGTAAGGCGTCTGCGCGGTTGGACGATGTGTTAAATTTTTTGCCGGCGCGCTTGGCGGCGTTTTTTTATTTGTGCGCCGGTTTATTATTTGCGCCGTGGCGGTTTTTTAAAACCATCGGCATCATCATCGGCCACGCCCCCAACCATTCATCACCCAACAGCGGCTGGCCGGAGGCCGCCTTGGCCGGCCTGATGGCGATAACCCTGGGTGGGCGGCGCGTTTACCCGGGCGGCATTGTGAAAACCACCACCATCGGGCTGGGCCGCGCCAATTTGGGCGCGCGCGATATTTGGCGTGGGTTAATTTTAACCGCCATTGCCTTTTTGCTGTTGTTATCGGCCTTGGTGCTTTATGGTGTGGCATGAGCGAAGAATCAATTATTAAAAAAGAGCGCATCGCCAAAAAATTATCGCGGCATGGTGTGGCGTCGCGCCGCATGGCCGAGGAAATGATATTGCAGGGGCGCATTGCCGTTAACGGCGCGGTGCTGACCACGCCGGCATTTTTGGTGGGCGATGGCGATGAGATAATGGTCGATGGCACGCCGTTGGTGGCGAAACAGCCGGTGCAATTTTACCTGCTTCATAAACCGCGCGGCATGATAACCAGCATGAGCGACGACCGCGGACGCGCCTGCATCGCCGATATTTTGCCGGCCGATAAAAAAAACCTGAAGGCCATCGGCCGGTTGGATTACAATAGCGAGGGGTTGTTGTTGCTGACCAACGATGGCGAGGTTAAACGCCAATGGGAGCACCCGTCGAGCGAAATTATGCGCGGTTACCGCGTGCGGGTGTTTGGCCAACCCGACCCGGCCGAATTGGAAAAACTGGCTGGTGGCATAACGATAGATGATTTTCATTATCGTGGCATCAAGGCAAAAATTGAGGATAAGGAAAAAATAAATTGTTGGCTTTACATGGAATTGCTGGAGGGGAAAAACCGCGAGATAAGACGCATCATGGAATATCTAGGTCACCCGGTGTCGCGGTTGATTCGCGTGCGTTACGGCAGTTTCATACTCGGCAACATGCCGCCCGGCGTCCTGCGCCCCGCGACGGATGAAGAAACCAGCGCGGCGATAAAAACAATGCCGCTACCGACGACGATGACAACTTGACGCGAGGAAAAAAAACATGGCGGTGAAGATTCTTTCCGGCAATTTTAAGGGACGGACGTTGCAGACGCCCGAGGGGCTGGGCACGCGGCCGACCGGCGTGTTGGCGCGAAAAATGATGTTCGACATGTTGCTGACCGATAAAAAATGGGGTCGCGATTTATCGGGTGCGCGGGTGATTGATATTTGCGCCGGCGCGGGGTTGCTGGGGTTGGAGGCCATGAGCCGTGGTGCCGAAAAAATATTATTGATAGAACACCAGCCCGATGCGGTGGCGGCGATAAAAGAAAATATTGCGCGGTTGCGCGTCGAAAATGGCGCGACCATTGTGCCGCAAAAACTCCCCGGTGCTTTTGGTTTTATCCCCAGCGAATTCATGCCGAGCGAGGTTATTTTTGCCGACCCGCCATATGACCGCGATGATTTATTGGCGGCGATTATAAATGGCGTGGCGGAAAAAAAACTATTGGCGCAAAATGGATTTTTTATTATTCAAACCAAACCGAAGATAGATTTATCTTGCCCGCCAGAATTTAAAATTATTGATGACCGCCGGCGCGGCAATGCCCATGTTTGGTTTTTGCAATGGTCTAAATAAGGTAATTATTTTTTACCGCACCAATTTTATAAATGCTTGGGTTTGGTTAATTTCGGCGATGGTGGCGTTTTTTTTGGCCTGCGCCACGGCGTCGATGCCCCATTTTTTCGCTTGGTATTCTTGCTCGGCAAAGGCGTAGGCGAATAACGTCTCCGCCGGAACATCACGCTGTAGCGTAAACATGGCGATGAGCGGTGATTGCAACAACCCCGACAAATAAAACACCGCACCGGCCAGCCAATCATTCCACGCGGCAATATTTTTTTGAACCTTATCGCTAATGGTTGGCGACAGGGGCGGTGGTTGCAAATCATAAACAATCGGTAGGGCGGTGCCAAAATATTGTGCCGCCCAATGCCACAATGGTTGCCAGGTCGATGTTAAATAGGCCATTAATTCTTGGTGGTTATCATCGACAAATAAAATTGTGTCGTGGCGCAACGACGATAAAAACGCGAAATCATGGTCGGCGCGTTTGGCCATAACATTATCGATGATGGTCATGGCAAGGGGCGCAAAAAATCGCTTGGCTATCGGCAATGTTTCATATTCGCGGGCAACATGGTCGGCCAAGGTTTTTTGCGGCAAAACCAACCAATGGCCGCGCGGTGTGATAATTTTTTTCTCAGTTATTTTTTTCTCGGCGTTTTTTTTATCGCTGGTTATTTTTTCGATAAGCCCATAACCGCCAGTTACCTCGTCTTGGCGCAATAAAAATTCGCGGGTGATGTTGGTCATCAATGGTTATAAAAAAACTTACCAGAAAAATTACAAAGAAAATTAATATGGCGCGCTCGCCACGCCCATTTCAACATAAACCGATTTGATTTGCGTGTAACTTTCCAACACGGCCTTGGCATTTTCGCGGCCCAGGCCGGATTCCTTGTAACCGCCGAACGGCATTTCAATCGGCGTGATGTTAAAATTATTTATCCAAATGGTGCCAGTTTCCAACTTGGCGGCGACGCGGTGGCCCTGCTGTAAATTATTGGTGAATATGCCGCCCGACAGCCCCATCGTGCTATGGTTGGCGCGGGCGATGACTTCTTCTTCGCTATCAAATGGCAAGACCGACATCACCGGGCCAAAAATTTCCTCGACACAAATTGTCATGTCGTCGGTGCAATCGTAAAACACCGTCGGGGCAATGAATAAACCCTTTGGGAAATTCTTCACCACCGCCGGTTTGCCGCCGGTTAATAACGCCGCCCCACCCTTGATACCGACATCGATATAACGCAAAATACTATCATATTGCGTTTGGCTGACCACCGGCCCCAAATGGGTTTTGGGGTTCAATGGGTCGCCCAGGATAATTTTTTCGGCGCGGGTTTTTAAGCTGGCCAAGAATTCTTTATAAACCCCGCGTTGCACAAACACCCGCGTGCCGTTGGAACAAATTTGCCCCGACGAATAAAAATTTCCCAAAATCGCACCCGACACCGCGGCGTCGATATTCGCGCTGTCAAAAACTATCAGCGGTGATTTACCGCCAAGCTCCAATGTAACTTTTTTTAATGTCTCCGACGCGGCGGCCATGACCTTCTTCCCCGTTGCGACCGAACCGGTTAGCGAAACCTTGGCAATTTTTTCATGGCGCACCAATTTGTCGGCGATAGCGCCATTGCCCTGCAACACTTGGAACACGCCATCGGGCAGGCCGGCTTTTTTATAAATCTCCGCCAATTTTAGCGCGCTCAAGGGTGTGACCGACGCCGGTTTGAATATCATCACATTGCCGGTCGCCAAACATGGTGCCGATTTCCAACAGGCAATTTGTATCGGGTAATTCCACGCCCCAAGGCCTAGGCAAATGCCCAAGGGTTCGCGGCGGGTGTAGGCAAAATTATCGCCCAGCGGAATATAATCGGACGTTTGCCCTTGAATAATCCCGCCAAAATAATCCAAGCAATCCGCGCCGGATAAAGCATCGGCGACGATGGTTTCGGCGATTGCCTTACCGGTATCAAGCGTTTCGATGCGCGCCAATTCGTCGTTGTTCTCCCTTATTAATTCGGCGGCGCGGCGTAAAATTTTGCCACGGGTAGAAGCAGGGGTGTTGGCCCAAATGGCAAAGGCCTTTTCCCCGGCGGCAATGGCGGCGTTGATAACCGCGTCGTCAGCGTTATAAAGGGTGGCAATTTTTTCCAAGGTCGTCGGGTAAAGCGAATCGAACGCGCCGCTTTTATCGGTGCTTTCCATATAATCACCATTGACGAAGTGACTTTTTGGTGGTTGCAGGTTGTGGTTGGTCATGTAATTCTTTCGGGCAATAATTATTTTATAGATTGTTTCTGCTTATTCTTGCTTATGGCTGATTTTATGATTGAAAACCCATCGAAAATCAAGCAAAAAGAAAAGGCAAAAATTATATAAAAAGGCTAGGGGGAAAAAAATTAAAAAATGTTGGCGGCTAAAAAAAATACTTATCGTTTGAAATCATCGGTATTCCTGGTCGGGATGATGGGTTCGGGCAAAAGCAAGGTCGGCAAATTGCTGGCCGAGGCTATCGGTGTTGATTTTATCGACACCGATGAGGTGATTATTGCGATGGAGGGGAAATCCATCACCGATATTTTTACCGACCCCGCCCTGGGCCAGGATTATTTTCGCAAAAAAGAATTGTCGGTGATGAAAAAAATCCTTAGCACCACGGCAAATAAAAAAAACAACAACAAAATTATCGCCGGCGGTGGCGGGTCGTTTATCAACCCCGCCATCCGAAAATTATTGCGCGAACAGCAGGTGGTTACGATTTATATCGACGCGCCGGTTTGGGCATTGTGGATGCGGGTGCGCCACGGCAAGGACCGCCCATTGCTAAAGGACAAAAACCCCAGAAAGAAATTGCGTGAAATTTATAACGCACGTCGCGCGACATACATGACGGCGGATATTATTTTGCCCTTTGGCCCGCTGGGCGGCGGTTCAAAAAAAAAGAATATGTCGCGGTTGTTGTCTATCCTTATCAAACATGGTATAGCTGAAGCTGTAAAAGGCGAATAAGCCTTCAAAATTTTTTACCCAACAACGCAACGCTTCAACCCCGTCTCACCGCATTTGTCCTACTCTTTAAACAAACCAATTACCATTCCGCTGAGATTCGGGACTCATGCCTACCATGTCGTTGTCGGCCATGGCTTGCTGGCCAATTTGGTTGATTACATCGACCGCGAAAAAATAAAAGGCGCGACCTTGCCGCTGGTTATCGATGTCGGCTTAACCAATCATTACGGCGAAAAAATTAAAGACGATATCGCCAATAATTTTCCCGACAAAACAATTGTTCAATTGCTGGTCACCGCGGGGGAGGCAAGCAAGTCGCTCCTCCGTTATGCCGATTTAAGCGAAAAACTATTGGCCTGCGGCTTGGAACGGCAATCGTGGTTGCTGGCGGTCGGCGGCGGCGTGGTGGGGGATTTGGCGGGGTTTTGCGCCGCGACATTATTACGCGGCATCAATTTTATTCAGGTGCCGACGACGTTGCTCGCCATGGTCGATAGCTCGGTCGGTGGCAAAACCGGCATCAATTCCAACATGGGCAAAAATTTAATCGGCGCGTTTCACCAACCAAGCTTGGTGCTGGCCGATATCGATTTTTTAAAAACCTTGCCGCAGGCCGAGGTCAGTGCCGGCATCGCCGAAATTATAAAATACGGCGCGATTATGAGCGAGGATTTTTTTCAATGGCTGGAGGTTAACATGGAAAAACTGGTCGCGCTCGACCCCGCAACCGTCAGCCACGCGATAGAACAATCGGTCAAGATGAAGGCCGAGGTCGTGATGCAGGATGAGAAAGAAAGTTCACGCCGTATGCTCCTGAATTTTGGTCATACATTTGCCCACGCGATAGAGGCCGAATATCAATACAAACGCCTGTGGGAAGATGGCGTCCTGCATGGCCAGGCGGTGGCGGTCGGCATGATGCTGGCGGCGCGTTTTTCGGAATCGCTGGGCAAGACAAATGACAAGACAAACAACATCAGCGCACGGTTAGAAAAATTATTACAACGCGCCAAATTGCCAACCAAATTGTCAGATTTGCCAGCCTATGAATGGTCGGTTGATGCGATGCTGGCCCACATGCAACATGACAAAAAAGTCAGCAACCAGCAATTGGTTTTCATCTTGTTAAAATCGCTGGGCGAGGCGACGATAGATAAAACAATCCCCTTGCCGGCGGTGCAGGATTTTTTATCCAGCGTGATAAAATAAATAGCAAAATAACCAATTGGTAAAATAAAATCTGTTGCGCCGCTACGCCGCGACCTTGCCCGCCAATTGTTGGCGTATGGTTGGCAGGCCGTTTTTTTTCACGCTGATAAAAAGCCGTTCCAAAAAATATCCCGACAGGGCCAGGGCCTGCGCCTTGCAACTATCGCTCGCCGCCAATTGCGGGTCGAGCAAAAATGGCGGCAGGGGGAGGAAGGGCTCGCCCCGCGATTGTGCCGCCGCCAAATTGTCGCCGCGGTTTTGGTTTAACAACACAACCTCCTGCCCATGGTGCAGGCTGAAACCATAACCCAAATGGGCGAGCAGTTGATATTCAAACCGACAATAGGCCGATAGGTAATCATCGGGGTCGTCGACCACATTGTTGCGACCGCTGAAGGCGCGAAGCAACGCAACGGCCTCGTCATAAAGTTGCGGCATGGGCATACGCTCGGGCAATAAACTGGCGAGCAGGGCCAGGGCAGATTCAAAAGCCTGTAATTTTTTTGCCGAAAAAGAAAGGGCATAGCCACCAAATGGCGCGAGCAATTCGGTGCGCCATTCGCCCAGGTGATCCTCCAACCGCGCGTGCCACGTGGCGCGCAACAAATTGCCGCGTTGAAATTGCTGGCGGGTTGCCTTGTTCTTGGTGTAGCGGTGAATGCCGGTGTAAAGCCCATGGTCGCGGGTGAAGATAAACAGCCGTAGCGACTGCTCGTGAAAAATAACCGCACGGGTGATAAACCCTTCATCTTGCCATTGCATGGTTTGCATTATAACACCGATTCACCGGTTAATAAATTGTTGCAACAAATTATTGCCATGAATTTGCGCGGCATGAATCATTTCTTAAGATTGCATTTATGCTTGATTTTCGATAATTTTTCCCTTATAATCATCCTACATCGGTTGCAACTTATCATTTATAAATACCGAATTTTTTATACCTATTATGCCTGATTCCGTTCCTGAGCAGAGACGATTTATCGTTTCCCATTATTTTTCTATCGCTATTTTTAATCCCGCGCCATTATTCAGCCGGCGGCAAACCATAACCCAGATTCGGCAAGGGGATGGGACAGGCGCATGACGCAGGTTTTTATTACCTATTTGCCGCAAATTTTATTGCTCGGGGTATTGTTAATATTGGCGGCATTTTTTTCGGCGGCGGAAACGGCCATATCGGCGGCGTCCTTGCCGCGCATGGTGTCTATCGCGCGCGATAAAAAATCACCGGCGGCAAAATTGGCGGTTGGTATATTAGAAAATAAAGAACGGCTTATTACCGTGATGTTGCTTTGTAACAACCTGCTGAATATTTTTTTGGCATCTTATTTTACCTATTTCATGACATCGATGTTCGGCGTCCGGGGGTTGGCGATTGCCGCCAGCGCGATGGGGGCGGTGATGGTCATATTTACCGAGATCATTCCCAAAAACATCGCGGTCTACATGGCAAACAAAATTGTCTTGTCCTTGGCTTACCCCCTGGTGGTGGTTAGTTATATAACCCGACCATTAACATGGTTGATAGAGGGCATGAACCGTGCGGTGATATGGTTGTTCCGTTTAAAAAAAGACCATGCCGGCGAACGCGATGACGAATTGCGCGGCGTGATAGAAATGCAGGAAGAAAGCGATGCAGTCGAAAAACATGAAAAATTGATGTTGCAATCGATTCTCGATTTGGCCGACAATGCGTTGGATAGTGCCATGACCTATCGCAACTCGGTCGAGATGATATCCACCGCCTGGCCGTTAAAAAAAATGCTGGCGGCGATTAGCCAATCACGTTACGGCCATTTGCCATTGTATCAAGACGACCCGGATAAAATCATCGGCGTTTTTCACACCAAGGAGGTGTTGAAAAAAAACCTGTGGCAAAATGGTTTGACCAAAAAACAATTGATTAAATTGGCCGACAAACCATGGTTCGTGCCGATTTCAACCACCCTGGCGCATCAGTTGCAGGCATTTCGCAAGGTCGGCAATCATTTCGCAATTGTCATAGACGAATATGGTGTTTTTAAGGGCGTGGTAACGTTGGAGGATATTTTGAGCGAAATTGTCGGTGATATCGAAAACATCGGCCAACCCAAAAAAGAAATGATGCAGACGGACGACGGGTCGGTGGTCGCCATGGGCACCGTCACGGTGCGCAACCTTAACCGTGAATATGGTTGGGATTTGCCGGAGGAAGGGGTCAACACCATCGCCGGCCTGTTACTGCGCGAGGCAAAAATTGTCCCCGAGGTTGGGGTCGGCATCACCGCCTTTGGCTTTCACTTCGTTGTGTTGGCGTTGGAAAAACAACAGATTAAAAAAATAAAAATAAAAAAAATAAAAATAAAAAAGACCAAGCGAAAAATTGGCGGGCTGTTGGTAAGGTAGCCCTTGCCCTAGCGGTGCACAGGTTTAGCGCAGGTTTGCTTGGCCGCGTAATTTATGATACGATGCGTCGATAGGGAAAAAATCATGACAGAAAAAAACAACGCAACAGCCGACAATATCATGCCCGCGGTTACCACGCGGCGCGAGTTATATCACACCCGCCGGATAGAGGCCGCCGGTTTTAAACGCGACGATGGGTTGTGGGATATTGAGGCCTGGCTAAAAGACACCAAGGGTTATGATTTTGACAATTTTGACCGCGGCACCATAAAATCGGGCGACCCATTGCATGAAATGCGCCTGCGCCTAACGCTGGATGATACCATGACGATTAAATCGGCGCATGCGGTTACCAATGCCTCGCCCTATCGCATTTGCAATAAAATCACCCCCAATTATTTTGAAAAATTGGTCGGGGTGCAAATTGCCGCCGGTTTTTCGCGCAAGGTAAAAGAATTATTTCACGGCGTTGCCGGTTGCACGCACCTGACCGACATGTTGCCGATAATGGCGACGGTGGCATATCAAACCATTGTTACGGCGCGGTTGCGCGACAGCAATAATACGAAGGGGTTGTCGCGGCTGGTAAACAGCTGTTACGGCTTTGACGAAAACCAACCGGTGGTCAAACATTACCAAGAAGAATGGGGAAAATCGGACGCGCGGCAAGAAGCATCGCCGGCAAAAAAATAATGACCGAAGCCTTTGGTTCGCCATTTGTCTCGTTGGTATTTGCCTTTGCCCAGCATGATGGAAAAAAAATTATTGGTGATGGTAATTGCCTGCCGTGGGACCATTTGCCTGAGGATATGCAAAATTTTAAAAAATTGACGATGGCACCACGGGTTATGAGCAATATCGCCACCCCCGCCATCATCATGGGGCGAAAAACATGGGACAGCCTGCCGCGGAAACCATTGCCCCACAGAAAAAATATTATCATCAGCCGGCAAAAAAACTTAAATCCACCCGACGGCGCGGCCGTGTTTGATGATATGGGGGCGGCCTTGCAGGCTTGCGACCACCAGGCAAGCGTTATCGGCGGCGCGGAAACTATTGACCTAGCCTATCGATTTGCCAATGTTATTTTTGCCAGCGAATTGCTGGGCGAGCATATTTTATCGCGCAATCCGCAGTCGCCATGTTATCTTACGCTTGATTATGAAAAAGACTTTACCGAGGTCGAGCGGGTGGAGTTTCTCAATGCCAGCATTCCCTTCATCGTGCGCGAATATCATCGCCATGGTTATAATGCAGAAGCCAATTTGAAAAAGCTACTGGCCTAATAAAAAAATATTTGCAAAAAATATTTGCAAAATTATTTTCTGCGGATTTTTTTTACCACCACCGGCAACAACGCCAGCAAGCCCAAACCGGTGAAGGCCAGCAATATATTGGGCGATACCAAACCCGACAGCGACGAGATGCTCCCCAATTGCGTGCCGATGTTGGCGTAGATGAAACTGGCCGGCGCAATACCAACCAAGGTGGTGATAAAAAACACCAGGGTTGAGACATTAAAAAATGCCGGCACAATATTCACCAAGAAAAAAGGAAAGGCCGGAATCAGCCGCAAAAACAACATGCCCGACCATTGGTTGGCCTCAATCTCCGACGCGATGTTGTTATAAATGCCCTTTGATTTTTTGGCCTTTTGCCGCAACGATTCGCCCAAGGACGTCTTGGCGACCCAAAAAATAATCGTCGCGCCGATGGTTGCGCCCAGCACGGTCAGCGACCCGCCCAGCCACGTGCCAAAGAAAAAACCCGATGATAATGTCAGCAAACTGGCAATCGGCAGGCTTAAGGCGACAACCAAGGCGTATAATAACAAAAACCCAACAGTGGCCAATAAAAAATTACCATCGATAAAATTGTTGATGGTTTCTTTTTGCGCCTGCAACAATTGCAACGACAAACCATAATGGTTGATAAGGTAAAAGCCAATAAGCGAGGCCAACACCAGCACCGCCAAGGGTAGAATTTTTTTCATTAGAAAAGCAAATTACCAGACAAGAACTTTTTTTGCAATTCGTTTTTTGGCTGTGTAAAGAAATCGCGGTTGCGTTGGCAAACGACAATTTTGCCATTGTGCATCAGGGCAATATCGTCGGCCAGGCGTTTTGCCTGGTTCAAATCGTGGCTGACAAAAATAACCTTTATCCCATTTGCCAATTCGTGGCGCGTCAAGTTTTCAAATTGTGCGGTCGATTCATGGTCAAGGTGCGCGGTCGGTTCATCCATCAACAACAATTGCGGCCGGGTGATAAGGGCGCGCGCCATGGCAAGACGTTGTTGTTGCCCACCCGACAAGGCGTTGGCTTGGTTGTTGCGTAGCGCGGTCAGGTTGTAATCAATGAGCAATTGTTCGGCGCGTTCGCGCTCGGCCGGCGTCAGGCCGTGCCCCAACATCCGTTGCCAAGAATTGCTTAAGGGAAAAACCAGATTTTGCCACACGGTGCGTTTTAAAAAAACCGGACGCTGGAAAACAAAACTGACATGCCGTGCGCGCGGCGCGACATGAACGGTGCCGGTGCGTGGTTTGATAAGCCCATCCAATATATTTAGCAGAACGGTTTTGCCCGCGCCATTTGGCCCCAGCAAAAACAGGCAGTCCTTGACCGGCAGGGTGGCATTCAGGTCGTTAAAAATAACTTGACCGCCTAGCTCCAATGACAGGTGTTTAATTTCTAATCGCATCTTGTAATAAAAAAACCACGGTGTTGATGATAAGCGAGATAGCCAGCAATATCGCACCCAGTGCAAGGGCGAGGGCAAAATTCCCCTGGCTGATTTGCAACGAAATATCGGTGGTGAGGAGCCGCGTTTGGCCACTGATGTTGCCGCCGACGATCATCACCGCGCCAATGGCCGACAGGGCGCGGGCAAAACCATTGGCCAGCATGGTGAGGATTTGAATCCGCCCCTCGTAAATAATCGTCATGGCCGAAAGCCATTTGCTTTTTTTTAACGATTTAAACAACGGGCGGTAACGGTCGTAAACTTGGTTTATCTGTTGCTGGCTGGTGAATATCACGAATGGCAAAACCAGCAACCCCTGGGCAATGACCATGCCGGTTGGGGTGAAAAGCAAATCGAGCCCGCCGAGCGGCCCGACTTGCGACAATAACAAAAACACCAACAAACCAACCACCACCGAGGGGAAGGCGAGGAAACTGCTGACCGCCAGCAGGGTTAGTTTTTTCAGGCGGAAACTATTCATGCCGATGAGCAAGCCAAAGGGAAAGCCAAGCACGAAGGCAAAAAATATACTATAAAAGGCAACCCAAAAACTTAAATAGACAACGTGATAAAATTCGGGGTCGGAAAGAAAGCTCATGATTACTTTTATTACATTGCGCGAAGTCTGTCAAATCGGCCGGCTATAGACGTATTATTTCACAAAACAAAAAACCGCGTCGGTCGAAGCGTTTGCTGAAAATTCATAACCCGCGACCGGCGTGTTTTTGATAACATCGGGGGTGATGCGCGCGCCGCGCGCCATTTTTTTTATCAAGGCCGATGCCATCTGGCCACGAAAATTTTTTATCACCATGCCGGGGCTTTGTAATTTGTTCTGCTTTGCCATTTTAAAATCAATCGTCAAAAACGGCGCGTTTAATTTTTTTTGGTCAATGACAGACGCATATTCGTTCGACGCGCAATTAACAATGAGCTCACGCTCGGTTTGCAAAACATCGGTGATGTGTGCCCGCCAAAATTCATAAAGGTTTTTGTGGCCGTCAAGTGCTAGCTCGATTCCCATTTCCATGCGGTAAGGTTGAATAATATCAAACGGCCGCAACAAACCATAAAGCCCCGAAAGAATGAACAGATGTTGACTGGCGATTTTTTCTTCCGTCGCGCTCCATTGCTCGGGCTTCAACCCTTGGAACGTATCGCCGGCAAAGGTCAAGGCCGCCGGCGTGCCGATGGTGTTGTCTTTTTTAAAATTCAAAAATCTTGCAAAATTTTCCTCGACCAATTTATCGGAAATATCCATTGCGTCGCGCAAGAATTTTTTTAATTCGGCAGGTTTTTTTTGTTGCAACAAATCGACAATAGCCATCGCCGATGAAAAAAACATCGGGCTGGTTAAGGGTTGCGCTGTCGATTTTTTTGGCGATTGTAATTTTTTGGCGGGCGACAGGATAATAAGCATGATTAGTTTTTTGCGACCTTTTGATTTTTTGGTAAAAACTGCGCGTTAAATTTTTTTCTATACCAATTGACCTGCCAATGCAAGTGCGGGCCGGTGGTGCGGCCGGTGTTGCCCGATGTCGCGACCAATTGGCCTTGCTTCACGACATCGCCCTCCTTAACCTTAAAACTATCGAGGTGCATGAAAACCGATTGCACGCCGATGCCATGGTCGATAACCATGGTGTTGCCCGACAGAAAAAATTTCTGCGCCAATATTATTTTACCGCTTTGTGGCGCGCGCACCGGCGTGCCAATTTTTAACGCCAGGTCGACGCCGTAATGGGGGTTGCGCGCTTCGCCATTCAGCACGCGTTGACTGCCGAAAATGCCGCTGATTTCCCCCTCGGCCGGCCAAATAAATTGCGCCAGCGGCGAAAAATTTGTCTCATCGCTGGTTTTGCGTAGGGCAACCACCATCTCGTTTTGTTTTTTAATCAGGTCGATTTGTTCCGCGTCGGGGTTGACATATTTGTTCATGACGCCGTTGACATGTTGAATATCATAAACCGATTGTTTAATTTTAAATGTTTCGGTTATTTTTTTGCCATTGCTGAGGACGAAGGTTATTTGTTGGTCGGCTGGGTCTTCTCGGTCGAAGGCAATAAAAAATTCCCGCGCGTCGTTGGTGCTAGCATTGGCTGATTTGGCGGCCGATTTGGTGGCCGAATTAGAGGCAGGCTTGTCGCCCGCGCCGGTGGCGGGGTTGATGGGCGGCGACAGGGTAAGATGCCGGTCGCCATAAATAACGGCGACAATTTTTTCCCCCGGGTTATCGCGGCTGACATCGGGCAATTTGCCGATAAGGAATCCACCCTGTTGCAATTGGCCGCGCAGAAAAAAATCCGGCGGGGTGATGGCCTGGTCGGCAACCGATTTTATCCCCTTATCGGCGATGCTGTCGCTGTTATTGGGTGCGGCGGTGGGCGTTGCCTTGGTTTCTGCACCAGTTTGGGCATGGAGCGATGAGGGCTGGGTTATGACAAATATCGCAAAAATTATGGCACGGCCCATGCCCAACAATGGTAAAAAACACCTCATGATTTTTTTTTTACCCTTTTTCCATGTGCCGCGCAAGACATGGTTAAAAAAATAATAAAAATAATTACATTTGTCCTTGATGTGAACTGCAACCTCGCGATAAAATAACGTGACAAACCATAAACCTGTAACAACTTTATAAAGAGAAAAGAAAAAATGAAGAAAACACATTGCAAAGAAATGGGTGGCGTTTGCGACGCCCCCCTCAGCGCTAACTCCTTCAGCGAAATGGGCAAGGCGATGCATGCCCACCTTAAGGAAATGTGCGACAAGGGTGATGCCGCCCACATAGCGCTACGCGACAGCATGGACAACGTGACCGCCGAATACCGCGCCGAATTTTTGGCGGGTATCGAAAAACGCTTCAACGCCTTACCCGACGCCTAAGGGTTCGGGTTGGCTTTGCCCGGGCTTTATCTGGACTTTATCTGGGCTTTATTTGCTTTTTAATGTTGATGGTGACGGCGCGGGTAATCTCGCCGTCGGCAAATTCCAACGCGCAATAATTTTGTTGTTGCGCGATGGAAGCAACTTGCGATAGAATGAAGCAACAAACCAACCTAACTATTTTATGAAGAGGTAAAAATCATGAAAAAAGTAATGTGCAAAGAAATGGGCGGCGCGTGCGACACCGTTATCACCGGCAATTCATTCGCCGAAATCGGGCAAAACATGCGTGCCCATGTTATGGCAATGTGCAACAATGGCGATGCTGGGCATATAATTCTGCGCGAGCGTATGCAAAATGCGACCGATGAAGAACGCGCCAAATTCATGGTCGACGCCGAAAAACGTTTCAACGCCTTGCCCGACGCTTAATGTCGGCCGCTTGGCGTCCGCGCTTAAAGCCTCATTCGCTTTTTGATGTTGCTGGCGGCAAGTTAATTTCGCCGTCGGCAAATTCCAACGCGACCGATTGGTGCGGCGCAATGGCCGATTTGCGCGACACAATTTCCCCCTGTTGCCGCGCGATGCTGTAACCGCGTTGCAATGTTTTTTTATAAGACAGCGATTCCAATAACCGGCCAAGGGTTGCCATTTTTTCGCCGCGTTCGGCAAAAAAATATTTTTGCCATTGCCGCAAATCGTTGGTCGCAACATTTAACGCGGTGGTTTTTTGCGCAATGATATTGGCGGGGGATAAAATACGTGCCCGCCAATGGGCAAGGTTTTTTTCAAACTGGTTTATCATGCGTTGGCTGACGCGGGCGATTTGCGCTTGGCTGTCGCTTAATTGTTGCAAGACATCGGTCAATAAAAATGGCAGGGCGATTTCCGCCGCGGCGGTCGGGGTGGGGGCGCGCATGTCGGCCGCAAAATCGATAAGGGTGGTGTCGGTTTCATGGCCGATGGCCGAAATAGTGGGGATGGTGCTGGCCGCGACGGCACGCACCACGGCTTCCTCGTTGAACGTCCATAAATCCTCTAACGCGCCGCCACCACGCGCGATAATCAACACGTCGGGGCGGGGGAATTGTTCGTCGCCCGCCGACAATTGATTCATCGCGGCAATGGCGCGGCACACATCGGCCGGTGCGCCCTCGCCCTGGACCAACACGGGGTAAAGCAAAACGTGGCAGGGGAATCGCGCGGTAACGCGGTGGATGATGTCGCGTATCACCGCGCCGGTCGGCGATGTGATAACGCCGATGGTTTTGGGAAATGGCGGCAGGGGCTTTTTCCGCGCGGCGTCGAACAAACCCTCGGCCAATAGTTTTTGTTTGCGTTCGGCCAAAATTTGTAACAAATTGCCGGTGCCGGCCAATTCCAATCGGTCGATGAATAATTGGTAATTCGACCGCGCGGCGTAGGTGCTGATTTTTCCGGTGGCCACTACCATCATGCCCTCGACCGGTTTGAACGGCAAGTAAGAAAATTTATGTTTCAACAAAAAACAATTCAGCACCGATTTTTCTTTTTCATCGGGGTCTTTCAAATTAAAATACCCATGGCCAGACGGGGCTTGCTTAAAACTGGAAATTTCGCCCACCACCCGCACATGGTCGAATTGCTGTTCGATGGCCGATTTCAACCGCGCCGAAATAACCCCGACCGGTTCGGGCGAATCATTGGGGGCGGGGTTTGCGGCGGCGCGGGTGGCCGCCTTGTCTGATGCGTCATTCGTTGCGGCATGCGTTGCGTCATTCATTATTGTGGTTGAGCGCGGCGCGTCGGGCCCGGCGCGCGGCGTCGGCGCCATGATAGAAAACAAATCGGGCAGGGGTTGCTTAACCATGCCACAAATGTAGCATGATTCTTTATTTATTTCGCGCGGCAAACCACGCGCATGCAACTATCTCCTAAATTAAAACTTGTCGTATAAAAAGAATCACTTTAATTTAGAAAAAGGAGGGTAGTTATGATTAAGAAAAAATTAAGCAAAAAACAAATCATTGAGATATTATTTACTGATTGTAAAAAGAAAGGCGATTTTGTCTTTCATAACGATGATGTTAAAAAAATTTCTCAAGGAACATTTAGCAATCAATTTGACGTCACGAAAATAGATTCGTCAACTAAATTGCCACCTATTTTACGGGAGATGAATTATGGATTGATTCATCTAGGGGGCGGCTATCATCAATTCGTATATGGTATAAATAACTTATATCATACGTTTGAACTAACAAATGACCAAATCCAATGGCCATATCAAAAAAGTTTGTTAAATAATTACAATACAAGCGAAAGCAATCTGTTATCGGTTGCCAACAATCAAAGGATTTTGCACCATTTTGTTTTTGGTGAAAATTGCGATGTTAATCATCCCGATATTAAAAAAAGACCAAAGACTTATTTTCCGCATCGGACAAAATACCAAATGTCTTATTTAATAAATAACCAATTGGTTGAAACAAAAAAATCCTTACAGATGGAAATTGATTTAACCATTGAATATCAAGGGGTGGTCGCGGTGTTTGAAGCCAAAAATGGCACGCCGATAGACTTCTCTATTTATCAATTATTTAATCCTTGCTACTATTATCATCAAGCGAGGAAGGATGAGAAAGTAAATGGTTCGTTAAAAGAAATCTACGCAGTTTATCTTACGCGCAAAGACAAGCTTTCAAATATTCTCAACTTGTGGTGTTATCGTTTTAAAAATCCAGAAGACATGGGCTCAATAGAATTTATTAAATCAGCAAGCTATCATCTTATCCACGAATAACCATCATGCAAAATTTATCTTTTAACCGCGTTTTTAATGACGATGTAATTAAGGTTTTAAAAAGCCTGCCCGATGAATCGCTCGACTTGGTTTACGGCGACCCCGATTATAATGTTGGCATCAATTACCACGGCAGTGATTATACCAAAAAGTGGGATGAATATATTGAGTGGTATATCGAACTAACCCGCGAATCCCTGCGCGTGTTAAAACCAACCGGCAATTTATTTATGATGAATTACCCAAAGCAGAATGCCCACCTGCGCGTAAAATTTTTAGACGACAATGCCTACGACGTGCAAGATTATGTTTGGGTTTACAACACCAATGTTGGCCATACGCCGCGCCGCTTGACGACGGCGCATCGTTCTATCTTGCACGCCACCAAAAGCAAAAATAATAATTTTTACAAAGACGCAATTGCCGTCCCTTATCAAAACCCAAATGACAAAAGAATCCAACAAAGGATTCAAGATGGCCATTTGGGCCGCATGCCCTATTCATGGTTTTATTACGACCTTGTTAAAAATGTTTCAAAGGATAAAACATTTCACGCCTGCCAAATTCCCTTGCCCTTGGTTGAAATGCTTATAAAATCCTGCACCAAAGAACAGGATAAGGTTTTTATTTTGTTTGGCGGTAGCGGCTCCGAATTGGTGCTTTGCAAAAAATTATTACGACAATTTATTTCTTGTGAATTGAACGAAGAATATTACGAAATGATTCTTGACCGATTGGCCAATGACGGAAAAATTAAAGACGAATATAAATTGCCGTTACAACAACGCCAGCAACAATTAGACATGGATGAATATAAGCAAGAGGCGGGTTGGCTGATATAAACTTAATGGTCGCTATTAAGGTCTGCTAATTTATTTAACCTAGCTACATATCCATCGCTTCTATCGACGCGAACACAAACCTCGCGCTCAGGGTCAAAAGCAAAATCCAAACCTTCCTCGGTGATAAGGGTTATTGAGCCGTCTTTTTCTTTTACGGCTTTTTGTAAATAAAGGTCATAATCATATTCGTGGGGCTCAAGCAAAAACAAACTTGAATCGAGGCGATAATCATTTATTTTATCGCCCATTTCTAATAATTTTTTGGCAGAAATATACATGCCCAATTGTATTTTCTTTTTATACCATTGTCAAATTAAAAACTTCTTTAAAAAAAGAAAGGTGGCCAGCAGAATCGCTGGCCACCTTTTTCCTGAAACCCATTTCCTCAAACAATAACCTTAGTCGGATATTATTATGGGCTCAGAATGAATCGTAGAAGATTATTTATCTTCTTCTTTTCGTTTAGCCACTGCTACTACATCTTGAGATGATTCAAGATTTTTTGCATCTGCTGGCCGTTTTGCTAATGGATTGTATTTTATACAATGCACATAGCTTTTTTTAGGTTTGTTATAATTTGTAGTTAACATGTTTCTCACCTCCTTTCTCTATATAGTTTGTTAATAAAATGTCCCTTTAGTTTTTATTCTAGATTCTCATCTAAAATAAAAGTATAGTATTATGAAGTGATTCGCCATAGAATACAACATAAGCTCTAGTTTTTCTTTTTATCGCCTGCGTACCCCCCCCTTGCAACGCCGCGCCATTCGTGCTATTGAAAAAACATACCAATAAAGATGA
>JASGCL010000006.1:52136-57140 GCA_030054115.1 Hydrotalea sp. | reverse complement strand
CACCTATGCCAGGGCGCGTTTGGCGCGGGCGATTATTTTGCTCAATATATTTTGCCCAATATATTTGCCCAATATATTTGCCCTATCGCTTCGCTACTTGAGGGCACGCTTCGCTAATTGAGGGCACGCTTCGCTAATTGAGGGCACGCTTCGCTACTTGAGGGCACGCTTTGCTACTTGAGGGCACGCTTCGCTACTTGAGGGCGCAATATATTTGCCCTACCGCTTCGCTACTTGAGGGCGCAATATATTTTGCCCTACCGCTTCGCTACTTGAGGGCACGCTTCGCTACTTGAAGGCGCAATTTCTTCGCAATGTATTTTGGCAGGCGGCCGTCGATTACCACCAGCCCCAGGGTGATGAATTCTAAGCCGAGCAATTGGTGGCTGGCCAATTGTTCACCAAAATAAAGATAAGCGTAAAAAATGCCAATCGGCGGCATAATCATCGCGGTCAGGGAGGCATTGACCGCGCCGGCCTTCCTAATCATGTTAAAATAAATAATATAGGCATAACCCATCGAAAATACGTTATAGACAACCGCCATCAGTATCATTTCCAAACTCGGCGGGAATGGGTAAGACAGGGGTTTGTCAAAAATAAATATAATCGGCAACAGGATGATGGTCGAAAAAATATTTTGGCTGGCGACCATCACCACCGCCGGAAGTTTTTGTATATCGCGGCGGCGCGTCAAGGTTGCCTGCACCGAAAAAGAAAATCCGACCAACATCAAGGACATTTCCTTGACAAGGTAAACCCAATTATTATGTTGCGCGTGGATTAAGCCATCGACGCCAATCATGATGGTGATGCCCAGCAGTGATAATAAAATGCCCGAAAACCGACCAAGCGACAGGCGGTGATGGTCGTAAAATATTCTAATCAACACCGCGGTAAAAATCGGGTTGATGGAATTGATAATCGACGATACCGCCGACCCGACGTCCTTTATCAACAGCCCCGACAGGGTAAAGGGAATGATGTTGCCCAAGATGCTGAGCAACAACAACATTGGAAAATATTGTTTGTAGGTAAAAAGCGATATTTTTTTATACCACAGGTAACACAGCAAATAGGCCGCACCAATCGCACAGCGGATGAAGGCAATCATCAGCGGTTGGTAAACCTCGCCCATGACCTTATAAACCACGAACGACCAAGCCCAAATGCCCGAAATAATAAACAGCGAGCCCCATTGTTGCCGCGTCATCGCGGGTTGATGCTGTGACATAAAATTTTTATCCCATTAATAATTTTGCCATTAACAAAAATGACATAAAACCAACCGTGTCGGTAACCCACGTTAAAAACACCGTGGAGGAAATCGCCGGGTCCTGCTTAAAGAATTTTAAAGCCAGCGGGATAAGCACGCCGAACACCGCGGCGGCAACCAGGGTAATGATAATCGCCCCGGAAATGGCATAGGCCATGAGCAACGACCCCTTCCAAGCATAGGCCATGCCGCCAACGATAAAGGCAAATAGGATACCATTCAACCAGCCGACGGCGGTTTCCTTCCATAATGTTTTTAACGTGTTGGTGCTGACCAAATCACCGGTCGCCAGGGCGCGCACCACCACGGTGGTGGTTTGCGTGCCAGCGTTGCCGCCCATGCTGGGCACAATCGGCATCAACACCGCCAGGGCGAC
Organism: Hydrotalea sp.; assembly: GCA_030054115.1. Lineage (NCBI taxonomy): Bacteria > Pseudomonadati > Bacteroidota > Chitinophagia > Chitinophagales > Chitinophagaceae > Hydrotalea > Hydrotalea sp. Next base: position 55,488 of record JASGCL010000006.1, on the reverse strand, counting down.
CAATTGTTCGATGGTTGCCTCGAAAACATTAATCACCATCGACGCGGCAACCGCCGTCAACAAATTGACAAACAACCAAATAAAACGGAAATAGGTGGTGTGGATAATCGGTTTGTGGAAATCGCCATCTTGCACCCCGCCGAGCCGCATGATGTCTTCCTCATATTCTTCCTCCATCACCTGCATCACGTCATCGACCGTGATGGTGCCGACCAGCCGGTTGAATGAATCGACGACCGGTGCCTCGACCAGGCCATAGCGGTCAAAAATACGCGCCACATCCTCCTGGTTCATTTCGACCGGAATCTGTTGGAAATCTTTTATCATCAGTTTTGCCAACGGGGTCGGGCGGTTGGCACGCAACAGGTGCGACACCGGCAAAATACCAATCGGCCGGTGCGACGGGCCGACGATAATAATATTGTGAAACAGGTCGGGGGTTTTGTTTTTTTTGTCGCGCAAGAAATCAATCATTTGCCCGACCGTCCAAAATTTGGGGGCGGTGACCAATTCGTGGCGCATCAATTTACCGGCGGTGTCATCGGGCAGGCTCAAGACAAAATTATACTCGGCGCGATCTTGCCGTGGGATAAAGGATAATAATTTCTGTTGTTGCTTTTCGTTGAAGACCTCAATCAAATCGAGCGCGTCGTCGCTTTCCAATTTTTTCAGCAGGTTTTGCCAAACCCGCGTCGGCAATTTGGGCAAAATTTTGGCCAACACCGAATCGTCGACATGGGTAAAAACCTCAGGGTTGATATGGTCAATCATCAGGTCGATGAAGTGTAGACGTTGCCGATTATTCAGGTGGTGAATCAATTCGGCCATGTCGGGCGGCGACAGCGGCTTGATAAGCGGTAAAATCGCCGCGACCGGTTGGCGGCCAAGAAGTTTGCGGCGGATGGTTTTTACCAAATCCTTCCACTGCGGTGAATTTTGCGCTATAGCCTCAATCGGGTTATTGCTGGTGGTTTTTTTTTCATCGCTAAAAATACTGGAAAGCGGCGCATCACCCTGTTTCTTGTCGGTGGTGTTTTTTGATGGTTGGTTTTTTACGCTTAGCATTTTTTTTATTTAACTTATATGGCTAAAAAAATCAATTTGTAAAGCCTGGCCATTAATTTGCCGTGCTGGCTTGTTTTTTGCAAAAATAGCCGTAATAAAGAGAGATAGAACCATGATATTAAAAAATAGTTTTTATTCAAACCGCTGGCGGCTAACGCCGCGCCGCGTCGCATTCGGCCTGGCGATTTGTATGTTGTGCCTAAGGCCGATGGTCAAGCCGATGGTCGGTTACGCGCAAGATAATAATAGCAATGGCGTCACATCAGCGCAGGTTGATACCGCGACCGGTGAGGGCAATGATGACAAGACGACCGACAATGCGGGCGATGTGCAAAACCCAAGCCCCACCCTGAAACAAAAAATTGACGCGCAATTTGGCATGGAATTTAACCCGGCGCGTGGCAATTTTGTGCCGCCCTTTAACGACCGCACCGCGCCATTTTTTGGCAAACCAAAAGTCGGCAACCCCTATGCTATCGAGGGCCAGGAATTCCGCCCATTTTTTCCCCGCACCGATTATGTCGAAAGCGGTATGGCATCGTGGTATGGCGATGATTTCCATGGCAAGGATACCGCCAACGGTGGGCAATTTAACATGGGGTTGGTGTCGGCGGCGCACCGCACATTGCCCCTGCCGGCGGTGGCGGTGATAGTCAACTTGCGCACCGGTGCGGCGATAAAATTGGTTATCAACGACCGCGGGCCATTTGCCAAAAACCGCATACTCGATATGTCGAAACAGGCGGCCAATTTAATCGGCTATTACGGGGTGGGCACCGCGCCGGTTAAGGTGATTTTCTTGCGCCAGGAAACCCTTGCCCTGTGGCAAAAAATGGGCTTTGCCGTCAGCCAACGATAATTGCGATTATTTTGACCAATATATTTGCCCAATATATTTGCCCAATATATTTGCCCTACCGCTTCGCTGCTTGAGGGCACGCTTCGCTGCTTGAGGGCACGCTTCGCTGCTTGAGGGCACGCTTCTATGTTTGAGGGTGGCGCACCGTATGGTTATTGATTAAGGTTGCTTCATATAATTTAACATTTCGGCGGGTTATAAATCGAATGGAATCGTATATAATTTAATCTATGAATAATTTAAATAACCTTGCCCATGCGGATGCCACCGCCCGCGTTGCCCCAGTTAATGGCCGCGCGCCCTTTGCTGGCGCGGTCAAATCGGCGATTAAGATTCTGCCGATTGTTGATGGCATGGTTGACGCCCTGTCGGCGCAACCGGTGGGGCATGTTGCCTTGCTCCCCAGTTTGCTGGCGGGCGATATGGTTTATTCGCCCTATCAATGGTCGCTGAAGGAAAAGGTTACGTTGCAGGGGGTTGGCCTGCATAATGGCAAGTTGGCCACCATGACGATTGAACCCGCGCCGCACGACCATGGTATTAAATTTTGCCGCGCCGATGTGGCAAAGAACGACCCAAGCAAAGATGCCATTGTCCCCGCGTTGTTTTCCAACGTGGTGTCGGCAAAATTTTCGACCCGCATTGCCAACCACGACGGGGTGTGCGTTAACACGGTCGAGCATTTGATGGCCGCGCTTTTTGCCTTTGGCATTGATAACGCCTTGATTAAAATCGATAATGACGAGGTGCCAATTCTTGATGGTTCGGCGCAGGATTATTTTGCGCCCTTTACCAAGGCTGGCTTGGTCATGCAACGCAATGGCAAGCCCTATCGCCGCACCTATTTGCAAGTTGTCAAACAGGTTGAGGTGCAGGAAAAGGGCATGACCGCGACCCTTGACCCCGCCGAATTTTTGGACATCGATTGCGCGATTAATTACCCGGCGAAGGCGATCGGCAAGGATAGATTAAAAAGCCTGGTCAGTCGCGATTATTTTTTTCAAGATATTGCGTCTGCGCGCACATTTTGCATGGAGGCCGATGTTGCCCTGTTAAAGGCCAACAACCTTGGCCTCGGTGGCACCTACGACAATGTGGTGGTGGCCGGCGATGATGGCGTGTTGAACCCGGGCGGCTTACGCTTCCCCGATGAATTCGTGCGCCATAAATTTTTGGATATCGTTGGCGATTTGGCCCTGTCGCCGCATCGCATCATTGGCAAATATCAATCGGCGCACGGCGGCCATTTTTTAAACAATCAGATGTTGCGAAAATTATTTTCGGACAAAGACAATTACCGCCTTGTAATTTTGGATTAGCATTCCCATATCAATGCCGTCGGGGCGATAACTTTTTAAGTTTATCGCCCTTAGCCTCCTCCTCCATTTCCTCCCTCCTTTTTGGGGGAGGGGGTTTACCATATATATT
>JASGCL010000006.1:6164-52036 GCA_030054115.1 Hydrotalea sp. | reverse complement strand
TGCAAAAACCGCTTACGCGGTGGCAATATGATTTGCAAAAACCGCTTACGCGGTGGCAATATGATTTGCAAAAACCGCTTACGCGGTGTTTGCCTCCCACAGCTTTTTTATGTTATTTGTGCGAAGTAAATTCGCACGAATGCAGGCCATAAAACTTCACTTGCTTCTATATTATTGCAAAAACCGCTGATTTAGGTTTTGGCTTGGCGGGCAACGATATTGATTTTTTATTGGGTTCGGTGCATAACCGCTTATTATGTTTGATAATCTGGGCAAAAAATTACAGGCGCAATTTCGCCAACTGACCAGCCGTGGCGTGCTGTCAGAAAAAGACGTCGATAACATGCTGGCCGAGGTCAGGTTGGCCCTGTTGGAGGCCGATGTCGCCCTGCCGGTGGTTACAACCCTATTGGCGGATATAAGGGGCGAGGCGATTGGCCAAAAGGTGTTGGCATCGATTCGCCCGGGCGACGCGGTGGTTAAAATCGTCCATGATTCCTTGGTAAAATTATTGGCGACTAAGGAAGGGGCGGGGGCGCGCGACAAACTCCTCAACCCAAAAACTACACCGCATATTATGATGATGGTCGGGTTGCAAGGGTCGGGCAAAACCACCAGCACCGTGAAATTGGCCAAATGGCTCGATAAAAATAAAAAGGGCAAAACCCTGGTGGCGTCGCTTGATATTTATCGGCCGGCGGCGCAGGAGCAATTGGCGGTCTTTGCCAAAAAAAATGATGTCGCCAGTTTAGAAATTGTCGCCGGCGAGGAGGTTACCGCCATCGCCAACCGCGCGGTCAAGGCGGCGAAGCAAGATGGCTACGATTATCTTCTGCTCGACACGGCTGGTCGCCTGACGCTGGATAAAGAATTAATGAACGAATTGGTTGGTTTGAAAAAAACCATCAAGCCGAAAGAAATCTTGCTGGTGCTTGATGGTTTAAGCGGCCAATCGGCGATTCAAACCGCTAAGGGGTTTAACGACCCATTGTCCCTGTCGGGGGCGATGATGACGCGGATGGATGGCGATGCGCGCGGCGGCGCGGCCCTGTCGCTGGCGCATGAAACTGGTTGCCCATTGTGGTTTGTCGGTACGGGCGAGGGTGCGGATAAATTGGAATTGTTCGACGGCGCGCGCGTTGCCGGCCAAATTTTGGGCATGGGGGATATTGTCGCCCTGGTCGAGCGGGCGCAGGACGCCGCCGATGAAGACGACATGGCCGAGATGGAGGCGCGGTTTAAAAAAGGCCTTTTCACCCTGGTCGACATGCAAAAACAAATTCGCCAGATGAAAAAAATGGGCGGCATGAAGGAAATCTTGGGCATGTTGCCCCAGGGGTTATTGCCGCAGAATGTTAAAAACCTGCAGAATGCCAACCTCGACGACACGGTGTTTGCGCGCCAAGATGCGATTATTAATTCCATGACGCCGCGCGAACGCGAACGCCCCGATATTATTTTGGCCAGTCGCAAGAACCGAATCGCCAAGGGGGCCGGCGTGCAATTGGCCGACGTCAACCGCCTGCTGAAACAATTCATGACCACGCAAAAAATGATGAAGCAGGCCGGCAAGATGGACCAGGCGCAGATGATGCGCCAGATGCAGGCGATGAAGGGGCAGATGCCGCGAGGCTTTCGTTGATTGGTAAAAATGCCTTAAACATGTTATAATTGTTTTTGAGAATATAGACATGACCAACCAACCAAAAAATCCCTTTGCCAATTTTGTAACCACGCTCCAGGTTGCGACCGACCAACCAGGGGCTTACCATTATTACCCGATTGCAAAAATCGCCAAGGATGTTTTCAACACCGAGATTACCCAATTACCGCGTTCGTTAAAAATTTTATTTGAAAATGCGGTGCGGGCCGGCGATGAAACATCGGCGCGCGAAATTATCGCCTGGCTTAAAAATCAAAAAAACGACCGCGAAATTGGTTTTCGGCCGGCGCGGGTGCTGTTGCAAGATTTCACCGGCGTGCCGGCAATTGCCGATTTGGCGGCGATGCGCGACGCGATGCGCGATTTGGGCCGCGACCCCAGCCTTATCAACCCCGATATTCCGGTCGATTTGGTGATTGACCATTCGGTGATGGTTAATGAATTTGGCCGCGCCGATTCATTATCCGACAACATGGCGATTGAATTCCATGAAAATTTGGAACGTTACCAATTTTTGAAATGGGGCCAGGGATCGTTCAACAACCTGCGCATTGTGCCGCCGGGGTTGGGCATTTGCCACCAGGTCAATATCGAATATCTGGCGCAGGTGATTTTTGCAAAAAGCGAATCGGGCGCAACGGGCGATGTCATGCTCTACCCCGACACATTGGTCGGCACCGACAGCCACACCACCATGGTCAATGGCTTGGGCGTGTTGGGGTTCGGGGTCGGGGGGATAGAGGCCGAGGCCGCGATGCTCGGCCAGCCGATACCGCTGGTTATTCCTGAGGTGATTGGTTTTAAGCTAAGCGGTAAATTGCCGGTCGGCGCGACCGCCACCGATTTGGTGTTGATGGTGACGCAGATGTTGCGCAAAAAAAATGTCGTGAATAAATTTGTCGAATTTTATGGCGATGGGCTGGCGCTTTTGTCGGCCGAAACCCGCGCCACCCTGGCCAACATGGCGCCGGAATATGGCGCGACGGTCGGCCTGTTCCCGATTGATAAGGAAACGATTCGTTACCTGACCACCACCGCCCGCGCACCCGAATTATTGGCGCGGGTCGAGGGTTACGCCAAGGCCAATGGCCTGTGGCACGATGAAACCATGGCCGACCCGGTTTTCACCGACAGCTTGGCCTTAGATTTGGCCGATGTCGAACCGGCACTGGCCGGGCCAAAACGGCCGCAAGACCGCGTGCCATTGCGCCAGGTTAAGGCCGCCAGTTTACAATTGGATGAAGAAAATAAAAAATTGGCCGACGCATTGGCCGACCCGGTGGCGACGGGCAAAACCGGCCAAGATAAGATTGAGGGCGACCTCGGCGATAAAAAAAATACCCTGCCCGACCATGCGGTGGTGATTGCCGCCATTACGTCCTGCACCAACACATCGAACCCATTTGTCATGTTGGCGGCCGGGTTGGTGGCGCGGCGCGCGGTGGCGTTGGGTCTTAAACCAAAGCCGTGGGTTAAAACGTCACTGGCCCCCGGGTCGCGCGTTGTGCGCGATTATTTGCAAAATGCCGGCCTGTCGGTCGCGCTCGACCAATTGGGTTTTAACATCGTTGGTTTTGGTTGCACCACCTGTATTGGTAACAGCGGGCCGCTGAAGGATAAAGATATCGAGGAAGAAATAAAAAGGCGCGACCTGACCGTGGCGGCGGTGTTGTCGGGCAATCGCAATTTCGAGGGGCGGATTCACCCGCTGGTCAAGGCCAATTGGCTGGGTTCGCCGCCGTTGGTGGTGGCCTATGCCTTGTTGGGGTCGACGGCGCGCGACATCACCACCGAACCACTCGGCCAAGATAAAAATGGCAAGGATGTTTTTTTGAAAGACATCTGGCCGACCGAGGCCGAGATTCAAAAAACGGTCGATGAATTTGTAACGCCGGCGATTTACCAGGCGCGTTACGCCAACATCTTTGCCGGCACCGACGAATGGCAAAAAATCAAAAACACCTCCTCGCCCGATTTTGATTGGGGGGTCAATTCGACCTATATCAAACAGCCGCCGTTTTTTACATTGGCGGCGAACGCCAGCGGTGATATTCGCGGCGCGAAAATATTGGCGTGGTTGGGGTCGTCCATCACCACCGACCATATATCGCCCGCTGGTTCAATAAAACCCGAAAGTCCGGCCGGCGAATATCTATTGAATCATCAGGTCACGGTGCAACATTTTAATAGCTTTGGTTCGCGGCGTGGCAACCACGAGGTCATGGTGCGCGGCACGCTGGCCAACATTCGTTTAAAAAATAAATTGGCGAGCAAGACCGGCGGCTTCACCAAATACAATGGTAAGGAAACCACGATATTCGAGGCGGCGATGGATTACCAAAAACATCAACAACCGCTTATTATTATTGCTGGCCGCGAATATGGCACCGGCTCGTCGCGCGATTGGGCGGCGAAGGGGGTAAGGTTGCTGGGGGTGCAGGCGGTGGTGGCGGTTAGTTTCGAGCGGATTCATCGGTCGAACCTTATCGGCATGGGGGTGGTGCCGTTGGAATTTGTCAATGAAGATGATTACAATAATTTACAATTGAATGGTTCGGAAAATTTTGAGATTGTTGGCTTGGCCGATTTGACGCCGCAAAAAATAGTAAGCTTGGTGATTTCTGGCCACGAGAAAAAAATTGAAATCAAGGTCAAGGCGCGAATCGATAACGACACCGAATTACAATATTTTAAAAAGGGTGGGGTCTTGCCATTCATGTTGCAACAGATGGCAGGGCAAGTTGCGGCCTAAGCTGGGGACTAGGCTGGGTGGTGGCGCATCGGGACATGAAAGCCATCAAAACCAGCAAGCGATAAAATTATGGTGCAATTAAATAACGATTGTTTTGCGACGGGCGGTAACAATGGCCTGCTGACCCTGGCACAGGCCTTGGCGCGGTTGGAAAAAAACCTTGGGCATGCCCTGGCGAAAAAACCCCTTGCCAAAAAAACCATGGTAAAAATTTCGGAGGCGGTGGGGCGAGTCGCGGCGGTCGAGGTGTGGGCAAAAAACCCGGTGCCGCATTTTGCCAACAGCGCAGTCGATGGTTTTGCCTTTCGCCTGGCCGATGTTGTCGCCATGGAAAAAGAATTGGAAAAGGCGATGGAAAAAAATGGTGCGGCAAAAAATTTATCGGTCACCCTGCCCGTGGTCGGGGCGATAGCCGCCAACCCGCGGCCTGGCCTGGCAACATTGCCGCCGCGCCAGGCGGTGCAGATTTTCACCGGCGCGCCCATGCCCAAAAATGCCGACAGCGTGGTGATGATTGAGGATGTGGCGGTAACGCCGGATAAAACGCCGCGCGGTAATAAAAAACCTGACGACAATAAAAATGCCGCGATGTTTATCACCCTGCCGGCGAATATGGCTGGCAAATTTCACGCCGGCGACAATGTGCGGCGGGCGGGCGACGACGTGGCGCGCGGGCAAATGTTGTTGGCGCGTGGTGATATTATCACGCCGTTGCATGTTGGTTTGCTGGCGGCGCAAGATATTCAGCAGGTGGCGGTGTTCACCGCCTTGCGGGTTGGCGTTTTTTCCAGCGGTGATGAAATAAAATCAAGCGCGACAGCAAACCACAAATTAAAAATCGGCGAAATTTTTGACAGCAATCGGCCGATGATTATCGCGCTGTTGCGGGCTTGGGGTTATGACGCGGTTGATGGCGGGGTTCTGCCCGATGACGAACCCATCATGATAAAAAAAATGACGGCGGTGGCGCGCCGCACCGATGTGATAATCACCAGCGGCGGCATGGCGGTGGGCGATTACGACATGGCGGCTGGCTTGATTAAAAAAAGCGCGATGCAATTTTGCGGCGTGGCGATGAAACCCGGCCGACCGATAGGCTTTGGCACCATCGGCGGCAAACAATGGCTCGCCATGCCTGGCAACCCGGTGGCGGTGATGATGGGTATGTTTTTTTTGATAAAACCATTCTTGGGGTTGTTGCAAGGGCGCGGCCGCATGGTGGTGGCACGCCCCAGCCTGGCGGTGGTGGATTTCGCAATGAAGAAAAAACCTGGCCGCCGCGAATGGCTGCGGGTGAAATGCAGGCAAGAAAATACCGGCGAAAATGACGGCTTGTGGCGGGCAACAAAAATTGCCAAAACCGGTTCGGCTGTGCTATCATCGCTGAGCGAGGCCGATGGCATCGTCGCCCTGGCGGAGGATGTCACCACCATTGCCGCGGGCGACCGCTTGCCATTTTACCCCATCGAACAATTGTTGGGACATTAAATTGCACACTAATTGGGACACTGAATTGCATATTGATAAAAAAAATTCACAACAGATAAAACCATGATGATACAGGTGCGTTATTTTTCTTGGGTGCGCGAAAAATTGCAAAAGGACCGCGAAACACTCGAACTGCCGGCCAACGCCAGCCGGTTGCAGGATGTTCTGGCGACGCTCGACCAACGCGGCGGCGATTATGCCTTACTGAAAAAAAATAACGGCATGTTGCGCTACGCCCTTAATTACCGCCTTGCAAAACCCAGCGACCAGATAAAAAATGGCGACGAGGTGGCGATTTTCCCACCAGTGACCGGCGGCTAAGGAACAACAACATGAAACAAAAAATTATCATCCAGCAAGAAAAAATTGACATGGCCCAGGCCTATGAATTTTTGCAGGCGCAAACGGGCGATGACAATAATGGCGCGTTGGTGGTTTTTTCGGGGGTGATGCGTGGCCGCAACGAACACGGCGCGATAAAAAAAATAACCATGGAGCATTACGACAAGATGACCGAAACAACCATCGCCGAGATTATCGCCGCCGCCCAAGAAAAATTTTTGATAAACAAAACCATTGTCCTGCACCGCGTTGGTGATATTTTGCCGCATGATACCATTGTTGTCGTTGGCGTGGCGGCGACCCATCGGTATGACGCATTTCGCGCCGCCGAAATGGTGATGGATTATTTAAAAAGCGACGCGCCATTTTGGAAAAAAGAAATAATGGTGGATGACAATAATGATGGCGATGAATTGTGGGTTGCGCAAAAACCAACCGACCAGGTGGCGCGCAAAAAATGGCAATAGATAATAATAAAAAAAACAAGGCTTGCTTACCATGGTTAATAAAAAAAAGATGAAGACAACCACCGCCCTGCCGGCTGGCGTGGTGGCGGCCAACACCGGTGTCAGAAAGCACATGGCCAGCCTAAGCAATTTTTTGTTTCGCACCCATTACCGGATAGAATTGGCCGATGTCGGCGACACCGACCTGGTGGCGTTGTTGATTGATAAATTGTTGCGCGAATCATTCTTCCCCGAGGATTTGCCGCGCCCCGAGGAAATCCAGCAAACCACCGAATATCTTTTGAGCGACGGCCGTTACCAAGCGATTTTGGCCTATAGCGAGGATAACCAAGCGGTCGGGGTGATGACGGTGGTCGAGGGGGTTTCCCTGCGGTCGAAGGGGCGTTACGGCCAAATCATGGGGGTTTATGTCTCGCCCGAGGAAAGGTCGAAGGGGGTGGGGCGCGCCCTGATGGATTTTTTAAAAGACCTGGCGCGGCAAAATAATTGGACGCGGCTTGAGGTGTTGGTGCCGGCGCGCGGCGACCCCATTACCGCCGAACAATTTTTTCAACGCGCTGGTTTTGCCAGCACCGGCAAGGCCCTGACCATCATGCTGTAATTTTTCGTTTAAGGAAAACGATTATCAACGAACAACAAAATTATTGCACAATGACCATCTGGTCGCCCAGGCCGATGCCATATTGCCGCGCTTGACCGGCCATAACCTCCAACACCCATTTCACCGGATATTGCGAGCTGATGGAGTCTTCGCTGTATGGTGTGGCGTGGCGCGCAATGTGCCGCACCCGCCCGGCGGCGTCGATAAACACCATGTCGAGCGGCAGGATGGTGTTTTTCATCCAAAAATAAACGACCTGTGGTTTGTCGAACAAAAACAACATGCCGCCATGGTCGGGCAGGCTGGTGCGGAACATTAACCCCTGGTCGCGGGTGGCGTCGCGGGTGGCATATTCAACCAACAGCGTAACCTTAGCCGCCTTGGTGTTTTTATCGTTGAAGGTAATTTTTATTTTATCCAGCGGGGTTATATCCTGCGCCACGCCATGGCGCGGCCACACCGCCGGCGCAACCAAGACACTTGCCATGACGCACAGGGTTAAAATATTTTTTATCATCTTAATTTTTTATCTTAACGAAAGAATAAAATACTTATCAATAAATAGCTAGGCAATAGAATCAACAGGGCATAAAAGCTGTAAACAAAAAAATGCGGCGTTTTTATTTTGTAATGTTCGGCCATGGTTTTTACCATAAAATTAGGCGCGTTGCCGATATAGCTGTTGCCGCCCATAAACACCGCGCCAAGCGATATCGCCATCAGGATGGTTTTTTGACTGGTCATCAGCTCGGCCGCGTTACCGCCGGCCAATTCAAAAAACACCAAATAGGTTGGCGCATTGTCAAGGATGCTGGAAAAAAAACCGGTTAGATAAAAATAACCCATCGGGTTGCCGGTGCCATCGGGCTTGGTGAGGTAACCACCAAACAGGTTGCCGTCATTATTGTTGGATAAAACCCCCAGCACCGGAATCAATGTAACAAAAATACCAAAAAATAAAATCGCCAATTCGCTTAATGGCGCAAAGCCGAAGCCATTGGCACGGTGAATCGCCGCCGGCGTGGTGCGATAGGAAATGACCGCCAGCAGAACCAACGCCCCATCGCGCAACAGCGCGGTCACGGCAACCGGCACGCCGCCCAGGTTAAACACCATCGCATTTGACGCGAAGCCACTGCATAATAAGGTGATAATAACCCCGAGGAGGAGGAGGCCGTTATAACCGGCGCGAATGGTTAATTTGCCGCTCGGTTTATTTTTTGTTTTTTTATGTTCGCCCGCCCGTCGCCAGCAATAGTTGTCGAACAGAAAAAACATCAGCAACACCAAACCGGCGGTTAGCAAAAATGGTTGCCACAGGTTTTTTAGCGGCCAGAAAAAATCGACACCGCGCAAAAAACCCAAAAACAGCGGCGGGTCGCCCAACGGGCTGAGGGCACCGCCCACATTGCCAACCAGAATAATAAAAAATATTACCAGATGCGCCTGGTGCTTCCTTTGCGCGGCCGAGCGAAGCAACGGGCGGATAAGCACCATTGCCGCCCCCATTGACCCCATGATGCTGGCCAGCAACGTGCCGAGCAATAATAATTGCAAGTTGCGTATTGGCCGGCCGTCGAAATAACCCGCGACCACAATGCCGCCGGCAATAATAAATAATGTCGCCAGCAAAATAATGAATGGCAAATAATCATGAATCATGGTTTCGAGCAAGTCATGGGTCGCACCGCCCAGGCCGCCGCCCAACAGCAATAACGGCAAAACCAACAGCACCCAGCCGAGGGTTATTTTGTCAAAATGCCGGTCCCACAGGTGGCGAAAAAATAACGGCACCAGGGCCAGGCTTAACAACAGCCCGGCAAAGGGCATGACCGGTAAGACCCCGCTCAAGAATTCGCCAAAATTATATTGTGCCAAAAAATCCGCCATGATGTTGTTATTTTATGATGACTTGTTTTATGTTTTCAAAATTGTTAAGGCAAAAACCACACCGATAATATAACATATCATGTTACAGCTTGCAAAAAATTACCACGGAAAAAACCTGCTGGTGCGGGCCGACCTTAACCTGCCGATAAAAAATGGCGTTATAACCGACGACACGCGGTTGGTGCGATTCTTGCCCTCCATCAAAAATTGGCAAGCCGGTGGCGCGGCCAAAATAATCGTGCTGTCGCATCTTGGCCGGCCAAAGGGTAAAAACGAAAGCGATAGCCTGAAACCCATCGCCGCCAAAATGGCGGCATTATTGGCGCAGGAGGTTATGTTCCTGCCCGATTGCATCGGCGATGATATTATCGCGATGATAAAAAAATCATCGGCAAAAATTTTCCTTGCCGAAAATTTGCGTTTTCATGCGGGCGAGGAAGGCAATGACGAAGGATTCGCAACGTCGCTGGCTGGGTTGGGCGATGTTTATATCAACGATGCCTTTTCCGTCAGCCACCGCAAACATGCGTCTGTTTATAGCATTACAAAATTTTTGCCGTCCTTCGCCGGCCCGTCGCTGTTGGCCGAGGTTTCAGCATTGGAAAAGGTTTTGGTGACGCCGCAAAAACCAGTGATGGCGATTGTCGGCGGGGCAAAAATTTCCAGCAAGATTGCCATATTGGAATTTTTATTACCACGGCTGGACCATTTGGTTATCGGCGGGGCAATGGCCAATACATTTTTACGGGCGCGGGGTTTGGCGGTCGGCAAATCGCTGGTCGAGGATGACCAAATACCCGTGGCACAAAAAATCATGGCCATGGCCGCCGACAAAAATTGTAAAATCCATTTACCGCTGGACGTGGTGGTGGCCGACAAATTGGCGACCGGCGCAAGGGTGGCGACAAAAGAACTCCTAATCGCCAACGCAATCGCCGATGACGAAATGATTTTGGACGTGGGGGATAAAACCATCGCCGACATTACCGCGACGTTAAAACAGGTGAAAACATTATTATGGAACGGGCCGTTGGGCGCGTTTGAAACCGCGCCGTTCGACCGTGGCACGGTGTTGGTGGCGCGGGCGGCGGCGGCATTGACCCGCGAAAAAAAATTGCTGTCGGTGGCGGGCGGCGGCGACACCGCGTCGGCCATGAACCACGCCGGCGTGGCCGACGATTTGACCTATCTATCGACCGCCGGTGGCGCGTTTTTGGAATGGTTGGAGGGCAAGGAATTGCCCGGCGTCGCCGCGTTGCAAGGGCAATAAATCCGCCCTACCACTTCGTTACTTGAGGGCAACAATTTATTTGATGAAAAAATCGCGCCGCGATTTGTTCATGGCTATATTGCTTTATTATCTTCGCTGAAGAATGCGCATAAGGCACACAAGATGTCAAAAAATTTTATGAAAAAATTGCGGCGCAATTTTTTATAAATTACCTTCCGCCAATGTTATATCGTCCGGCGTGCCGATGGCGAAAAATTTGCCGGCCATGGCCAGGCCGTAAAGTTTTTGTCGTGCCATCGCCTGGTCATAAATTTTATTCAACGAAAAATACTTGTCGGTGATATCATCAAACACCCGCGGCGTCATCACCTGCACGCCGGCGAACACCATGGCGTCCTCGCCCTTGTCGCGTTGCAACAAACCATGGGCATCGACCAAAAAATCACCATGGGTAATCGACGTCGCCACCAGCTGATTGCGCGCCACCAAGGCCAATAAAACATCCATTTCGGTCGGCGCAAAATTGTTGGCAAGGTTTTTTAACCAATCGCCGTCTTGCCAAAAACCATCGCCGTTGATAACAAAAAATGGCTTGTCGCCCAATAATGGCAAAGCATTTTTAACCCCGCCGCCGCTTTCCAAAATATCCGGTTCGTAAATTACGTGGCATGGCGTGTTGCCCAAAATATCGCGGCCCACACCGCGCATGAATGAATCAATTTGCGGCGCCAGGTGGTGGCTGTTGATAACCACCTGGCCTACGCCATAATCCTTCACCGCCCGCAACACCCGCGCCAACACCGCCACCCCCGCCACCGCCACCAATGGTTTGGGCGTGTGGTCGGTCAGGGGTAGCAATCTTTTGCCAAACCCCGCCGCCAAAATCATGGCGGAATTTATCTGCATCAATGAAAATTATAAAATTTTACAGGCGATGTCAAACCCATGGCGGTGGCCGCGCGGGTGCAACTTGCCGGCATCGCCATAACCAATATTGCACAGGAAGTTTGATTTGAAACGCCCGTCGGGGAAAAATTCCTTATCCACCGCCGCATTGTCAAACCCCGACATGCCGCAGGTGTCTAACCCCAGGGCGCGTGCCGCCAGGATAAAATAACCGCCCTGCATCGACCCATTGCGAAACGCCGCCTGTTCGGCGACGGCCGGGTTTTTTTCAAAAACGTCCTTCATGGTTGGCACGGCGGGAAATGTTTTTGGCAAATGTTCGTGAAACCGCGTGTCATAGGCAACAATCACGGTGACCGGTGCGGCCTTGGTCTGGTCAACATTCCCGGCCAGCAAAAATGGGACAAGCCGCGCCTTGGCGGCATCGGTCGTCAAAAAAACAAAATGCGCCGGTTGCGAATTGAGCGAGGTTGGCGCCCATTTCATCAGGTCATAAAGCTTATGTAGGGTGGATATCTCCACCGGTTTTTTTTGCCAAGCGTGAAATGTTCGTGCCTCGGTAAATAATAATTTTTGGCCGTCAGCCGACAATGCTGTTGATGTCATTTTTTTGGTTCTTTCTTAATGATGTGGTGATTGTTTTTATGTCACCAATATATAGCATAATGATACGACCAGCGGTAGCTAAGTTGTAAGACAAATAGGGCAGGCCAACAATGGGGCGACTATCGGGCTTGCCATCTTTCCCGCAACCGCGCTAGAAGCAAGGGCGATATGACAAATAATCTCTATTTCATTTTGGGCGGTCAGGCATCGGGCAAGACGGCGCGTGGGTTAGATGTGGCGGAGCAGGTTGCAAAAACCCCCGCCCTATCCGTAACCTACATCGCCACCGCCGTGGTGCAAGATGATGAAATGAAAAAAAAGGCAACCGCCCATGCCGCCGAACGCCACGCCCGCAACAAAAATTGGCAAATGGTCGAGGAAGCAATCGCCCTGCAGGATGTTATAAAATCAGCGACCGGTGTTTTGCTTATTGATAGTGCGGCCTTTTGGTTGTTTAATATTATCAACGCGCAAAAAAACATTGCCGATGAAATCGAACAATTAATCGCGGCCTTGGAAGCGGCGACCCACCCAATTATTGTGGTCAGCGACGAAATAAATTTTTCACCGGTCGCGGGCGATGCCGAAACCCGCGCATTTTGCCGGCAACTTGGGCAATTGCATCAACGGGTGGCGCGGGTCGCAACCCATGTCGAGCTGATGGTGGCGGGCATCCCGCATAGGATTAAATAGCGGGCAATAAATTCGCCCTATCGCTAACGCTACTTGAGGGCAACAATTTATTTGATGAAAAAATCGCGCCGCGATTTGTTCATGAACATGTTTGCTTTATATTATTTGTGTGAATAGAAGCACCAGACTTCACTTGCTTCTATATGTTACGCTCAATTTGAATCGCCCTATCGCTGACGCTACATGAGCGTGGCAATTTTATTCGGCCTTGGGTGCGTTGGGTGCGGCATCAGCCGCTGGCGCGGCGGCGGTATCAGCGGCGGGTTTTTCCGCGGCTTTTTTAACTTCGGGCTTTTTCACCGCCGGTGCCGCGGGTTTTGCCTTGGCAACCGCTGGTTTGGCGGCGGCTGGCGCAGATGCCTTTGCCGTGAAGGTTTTGCCTTGGAAACGGCGACCAAAACGGGCGACCTGGCCGCCCTCTAACACTTTTTGAATACCGCCGGTCCAGGCGGGGTGGGTGTCGGGGTCGATTTCCAATTTCATTTTTTCGCCGGCCTTACCCCATGTCGAACGGGTGGTATATGCCCCACCATTGGTGGTTTCGATAACGATTTCGTGATATTCGGGGTGAATGCCGGAACGCATGATGGTAACCTTAATTTTTTAAAAATTCTTTTGTTATTTCTTATTAAAACCCTTTAAGCAAAAACGCCAACAAAAAGCAAATGAAAAATGTCGCCGCGTTTAAAGCAAGTAAGACATGGCGGAATTTTTCATCAGTTAAATTATATAGAAGCAAGTGAAGTCTGGTGCTTGAATTCGTGCGAATGCAATAAATTTGCCCTATCGCTTCGTTAAGTGAGTGCGGTTCGCACGAATAATATAAAAAAGCTTGCTTCATGAACAAATCACGGAGTGATTTTTTTATCAGTTAAATTGCGCCGACCAAGGACATAACCGCGCCAATCAAGCCCAGGGCCAGCAAGATAAGAATGGGCAATGCCGACAAAGCAAACCCAAGGTGCCGCGTCGCCGGGTTGGTGATGTAATCGCGCCAATAAATATGACGCCCCAGAATATAAACCGCCCCCAGCACCGCAACCAAACTATCTGACCAATAATGCACCGCCAAGAACAAGGCCGGCAGGAACATAACCAGCAGTTCCATGGTATTCATCTGGACGCGAAAGGCACGTTCAAACATCGGGTTGCCGGTGGTGGCCGGTGCCTTAACGCCGGTTTTGCGGCGCGTGCGACCAACCATCAGGCCAAAGCCAAAAAATTGCAACAGGGCGAGGATGGCAACCAATTCAGTAAACATGCGATTTTTTATTCTTATTCTCCTATAGCGGATAATTGTAAAAAAATCAATAGCAGGGCTGAGCCTCCTCGCGCCACATCAGAATGCTTCAGGTAAATAAAATCGTGACGCAAAAAACCCTATTGCGCGTCGGCATAAAATACGCTACAAGCCGCCTATTGCGTTTCAACTTAATAAATAGTAACAGAAAAATAATAACTGGATAGCAACCTTATCATGCGTAAGATTTTTTTCGCCCTTTTATC
This sequence comes from Hydrotalea sp., assembly GCA_030054115.1. Taxonomy (NCBI): domain Bacteria; kingdom Pseudomonadati; phylum Bacteroidota; class Chitinophagia; order Chitinophagales; family Chitinophagaceae; genus Hydrotalea; species Hydrotalea sp. Next base: position 37,891 of record JASGCL010000006.1, on the reverse strand, counting down.
ACTAGCTGGTTTGTTGGGTATCATCGCCCAACCGGCCATGGCCCAGGACGCCGGCAACCAATGGGGTAACGCCAGCCCGTGGCAAATGAACATGGGCGGTGCCGCGTCGCAGGTGGCGGAGCAGGTGCAATGGTTTCACAATTGGGTGTTGATGCCGGTTATCGTCTTTATTTGTTTGTTTGTGCTGGTGTTGCTGTTTATTATTATCTTTCGTTTTTCGGAAAAGAAAAATCCGGTGCCGTCAAAAATTGCCCATAACACACCGCTGGAAATTGTTTGGACCGCGGTGCCATTGTTGATTTTGGGTTTGATGTTTATTCCGTCGATTAAAATTTTGTATTTCATGGAATCCACTGGCAAGTCAGACATGACGGTAAAAATCACCGGCCACCAATGGTATTGGTCTTACGAATATGCCGATGTGAAAGATTACGGCGGCGAAGACGGCAATCCGGTGAAATATGATTCGATTATCGCGCCTGAGGATTCATTGCCCGACGACCAAAAAAGCCTCTATAAGTTAAAGGTTGATAAAGCACTTTATATTCCGGTCAACAAACGGGTTAAGATGATATTGACGTCGCAAGATGTGATGCATAGTTTTTCGGTTCTGCCGCTGGGGTTGAAGATGGACGCCGTGCCCGGCCGCAACAATGAAACATGGGTCAATGCAACGCAACCCGGCATCTATTACGGGTTTTGCACCGAATTATGCGGCGCAAACCATGCCTATATGCCGATTGAAATCCATGTCGTCAGCGACAGCGAATTCCAAGATTGGTTAAAATCACAAAGCGGCGCACCGGCGGCACCAGACGCCAACAACAATAAAAAAGCCAGCTAGTGGGTATCATCAGAAACAACTTGCCAGCAAATACAATTACATCTAAACAAACCATCACATAAACATCGAGCAAAATCAGGAAAATATCATGGCTTATAATAATCATCATGGTGGTAATCACGGCGCGCCAACCGGTTGGCAACGCTGGCTTTTTTCAACCAACCACAAAGACATCGGGTCGATGTATCTTATTTTCGCGATTATCGCCGGCGTGATTGGCGCAGTATTTTCGATTATGATGCGCATGGAATTGCAAAGCCCCGGCGTGCAAAATATTGTCAATGCCGACGGCACACCCAACGGCCAATTGTGGAATGTTATCATCACCGCCCACGGGCTTATCATGGTGTTTTTTGTGGTTATGCCGGCAATGATTGGCGGCTTTGGCAATTGGTTCGTGCCCTTGATGATTGGCGCGCCCGACATGGCTTTCCCCCGCATGAATAATATTAGTTTTTGGTTATTGCCACCGGCCTTTGTGCTGTTGCTGTTGTCATCGGTGGTGGGCGGCGGTGCCGGCACGGGGTGGACCCTTTACCCGCCCTTGTCATCGAACCTGGGGCACCCGGGGGCATCGGTTGACTTTGCCATTTTGTCCCTGCATTTGGCGGGGGTGGCGTCGATATTGGGCGCGATTAATTTTATCACCACGATATTCAACATGCGTGCCCCGGGCATGACATTGCACAAAATGCCATTGTTCGTTTGGGGTATGTTGGTTACCGCCTTTTTGTTGGTGTTATCATTGCCGGTGTTGGCGGGTGCCATCACCATGTTGTTGACCGACCGCAATTTTGGCACGGCCTTCTTTAAGCCCGAGGCTGGCGGCGATTCATTATTGTTCGCCCATCTTTTCTGGTTCTTTGGCCACCCCGAGGTTTACATCATGATTCTCCCCGGCTTTGGCATTATTTCGCAAATTGTTTCGACCTTTTCGCGCAAACCGATATTTGGTTATTTGGGCATGGCCTATGCCATGGTTACCATCGGCCTGGTTGGTTTTGTCGTCTGGGCGCACCATATGTATGTGGTTGGCATGAGTGTTAATACCAAGGCCTACTTCACCGCCGCCACCATGATTATCGCGGTGCCGACTGGTATTAAAATTTTCTCTTGGATTGCCACCATGTGGGGCGGTTCGATTCGCTTCCGCGTGCCGATGATTTGGGCATTGGGTTTTATTTTCCTTTTCACGGTTGGCGGCGTGACCGGCGTGGTGTTGTCTAACGCCTCGGTTGATGGCGCGTTGCATGGCACCTATTATGTGGTGGCGCATTTCCATTATGTGTTGTCGCTGGGGGCGGTGTTCAGCATCTTCGCCGGCTTCTACTATTGGTTCCCGAAAATGACTGGCCGCCTGTTCCCCGAATGGGCGGGCAAGGTGCATTTTTGGACAACCTTTGTCTCGGTTAACCTAACATTTTTCCCGATGCACTTCCTCGGCTTGGCCGGCATGCCGCGCCGTTATATCGACTACGCGTCGGTCTATAGCGGTTGGAATTATGTCGCCTCGATTGGTTCTTACATGACCGCGGTGTCGACCCTGTTCTTTATTGTGATGGCGTGGCGTTCGTTGAAATACGGCGCAATAGCACCGAAAAACCCGTGGGGCGATGGCGCCACCACCCTGGAATGGACCGTGTCATCACCACCGCCATTTCATAGTTTCGACGAATTGCCAAAAATTCGCTAGGGGGAATAAGGCATAAAGATGAAGTTGGGTTATGTTATTATTTACGTGCCCAATGTAGCGGAGACCTTGGCGTTTTATGAAAAGGCCTTTGGCCTGCAACAACAATTTTTGCATGACAGCGGCGATTACGGCGAATTAAAAACCGGCGAAACGATTTTGGCCTTCGCCAGCGAGCAATTGCGCGACAGCAATGGCATGACCACCCTGAATAACCGATTACCAAAAGACGGCACCACCGCCACACCGGCCGGCGCGGAAATTGCCTTCGTCACCGATAATGTTGATGTGCAATATGAAGCGGCATTGCGCCATGGGGCGCGGGCGGTAAAAAAACCCGCCGCCAAACCCTGGGGTCAGGTGGTGGCTTACGTGCTCGACAATAATGGTTTCTTGGTGGAGATTTGCTCGCCCGTGCAATAGGGGGCAATTTATTTTTTGGTTGCAGAAAAATTTTCATTATTTCTTACCGCTTGCGATGACGATGCAAATTGTTTAAAAACCAGCCATGGTTAATATAAAAAATCGCACGATTTATTGTCGCGATAATATAGATGTTTTGCGCGGTATCAATTCCGATTCGATAGATTTAATTTATCTAGACCCGCCATTTAATAAAAAGAAAGTTTTTACCGCGCCGATTGGTAGCAGTGCCGAGGGCGCGGAATTCAGCGATATATTTAGGGAAGAGGATATTAAAGACGAATGGGTAAAAGAAATTGAAGCCGATAATTACGAACTCCATTCATTGTTAAAAGGCATAAAAGATTTTAGCAACCAATATAATTATTGTTATTGCGTTTATATGGCCATTAGGCTGATAGAAATAGGGCGAATATTAAAAAATACTGGCAGTGTTTATTTGCACTGCGACCCGACCATGAGCCATTATTTAAAATTGGTGATGGATTGCATTTTTGGTGAAAAGAATTTTAGGAATGAAATCATTTGGCATTATGACCAGGGCGCGAGGGGAAAAAATAATTTTGGCAAGAAGCATGATATTATCTTTTGGTATAGCAAAACTGAAAATTATTTTTTTAATATAGAAAAAATTTTAGAACCATTTAAGTCTAAAATGACTGAATGGCGTTATACAAAAGGCGGACAGAAAGGCAAAGAAATGCCTTTGGGTAAAGTGCCATCCGACGTGTGGGATGTAAAATTTAATTCCATGGCAAAAGAACATACAGGCTACCCCACGCAAAAACCACTGGCCTTGTTAGAAAGATTAATAAAGGCCAGTAGCAAAGAGGGCGACATGGTGCTTGACCCATTTTGTGGTTGCGCCACGGCTTGTGTGGCGGCCGAAAGGCTAGGTCGTAAATGGGTCGGGATTGATGTCAGCGTTAAGGCCTATGAATTGGTAAAAGAAAGATTGGGCAAAGAAAAACATGATATTATAAGTTGGGATAAAGAAATTCATTACAGCACGACCCCACCCAAAAGAACCGACGACGGCGATAGTATATCGCTTAACGATGGTTATATTTATATTATCTCTAACAAGGCATTTAGAAAACAATTAAAGGTCGGTATTGCCAGAAACCCCGAAGCGCGGCTAAACAATTACCAAACATCCGACCCCAAAAGAGGTTATAGGTTAGAAAAAACCCATCAAACAAAATTTAACGCTGTCATTGAAAAAATGATACACGACCATTACGAATCGCCCAATGAATGGGTGGCGACAGGTGATATTGACGAGGTCTTTAATCTTATTAAAAAGTTTGATGACGAATTAAAAAATAAGTAAACTTATTTCTTCTCGTCCGTTTTCTTAAGGGCCCAGTGGCACAAAATATCGTGCAGAACATGCGCCCCGGCCAGGGCGGTGATTTCCGATACGTCGAACGGCGGCGACACCTCGACCAAATCACAACCGACGATGTTCAACCCGTCGATGTCGTTTAAGCCGCGAATGATTTTTAATGCCTCGCGCGATGTTAACCCGCCCGCGACCGGCGTGCCAGTGCCGGGGGCGTGGCTGGGGTCCAGGCAATCGATATCGAATGTTAAATAACATGGCGTGTTGCCGATGGTTTTCGCAATCGCGGTCAGCACGCCCTTAACCCCGATGTCATGCACGTCGTCGGCGGTGATAACATTAACCCCGACATCGGGGGCGACGGTGCGAATCCCCACCTGCAACGATTTTTCGGGGATAATTAATTTATCCTTAACCGCGCGGGCAAACATGGTGCCGTGGTTCATTTGCGTGCCGTCGTCGGGCCAGGTATCGGGGTGGGCGTCAAAATGCAACAACGCCACCGCGCCATGCACCCGATGGTGGGCGCGTAAAATGGGGTAGGTGATGAAATGATCGCCGCCGATGGTCGCCGATTTCACCCCCTGGCTGATGATTTTAAAAATATGGTCTTCGATAGAATCGGGAATGGTTTCGGGGTGGTCGAACACCAATTCGCAATCGCCGTAATCGACAACATTCAGGTGCGAAAACGGGTCGAAGCGAAACGGGTGAGCGTCAAGTTCTGAAAGTTGCACCGACGCCGCCCGCACGCCGCGCGGCCCCAAACGCGTGCCCGGGCGATAGGTCACGGCCAAATCAATCGGCACGCCCGACACCGCCACGTCAACGCCGGTTAAATCGCGGCTGTAACGGCGACGGCAAAATGATAATGCGCCAGCCCAGGTTTGTTCAAAATTACGGCCGAGGTTTTCGGTTGCGCGAAACGCCTGGTCGCCGCCGCCGCCCGTGCCATTTGGCATTTCCAATTCGGCCGGTTGGTTGCTGGGGCGCAATGGCTTGCGTGGGAAGCGATAATCTTTTTTCATTGGGGATAAATTATTTTTTATTTTACTGTTCTTGGTATGTTTTAAAAAACACGATGGTCACCAAACATACTACAAACATGCAATTGTTAGCAAGGATAATTAGAAAAAAATAATTGCGCAATAATGCGGCGACCGATGCTGTTGCCGCATTCTTTACCCGATAAAATAATGTCTTTGCTGGTCATTCTAAGTTTTATTAAAACCCCTTACCTTGTTCTTAATTAAACGCGTAAATATTAATCCGAGGGGGGCTGGCTTCGCGTTCCATTACATAATGGGGTTGGCTGGTGTTACAAAAAAAAAGGAAAAACATTATGAAATCATTATCGCACAAAAACAATATCTCACCCGCCGCATTATTATTGGTGGCAATACCCCTGACCATGGTTATGGGTTTGACCCACGCCACCACGGCGCGGGCGCAGGATTTGTCCGGCCTGCATGATAACGATAAATCGGGCATTAAGGCCACGTTCGGCGGCGGCATTGGCGGTAATATCGGCGGCAACCAAGACGCTGGCACCAATGTCGATTTGCCATCTTGGATGAATTTTTTCAGTTTGAAGGTCGATGGCCAAGTCGATAAATTTGGCTTAACCTATGGCGGGTTTTTACGTTATCGCCCGTTCGATGGTGCCGACGGGCCGGATAAAGCCTACGTCTATATTGCGCAAAAAACCATTGGTAAACTCAGCCTGGGGCGCGACAGCACGGTGATTGGCAACCAAACAATCGACGCGGCCGAAATTGTCCCCGGCAATTCACAAAACAGCGATAACAATGATAACAAAACCATCGCCGCCAGTTTGTATAACAAAGATATTCTTGATATCACCGCCGCCGGCAACCCCTTGGGGGTTAGCTACGTGACGCCCAAGTTTTTTGGCGTTACCTTGGGTTACAGCTATATCCTGCCGCCCGGTAACGCGGTCGACGCCGCAAACGACACCACCGCGGTTGGTGACTTGGCCGCCACCCACGACGCCATGGCGCGTTACGACGGCGAATTTGGCCCGATTAGTTTTTCGGCCATGGCCGGTGCGCGTTATGGTAACTTGATTGGCAATTCGTCTGGCCATGTGGTGGCCTATACCGCCGGCGCAAAATTCCGTTACACCGATGCCAAAAACATCGGGGTGCAACTTGCCGGTGGTTATCACCATGCCCATAATTTGCATAATGCGGCTAAGGCCTCAGCCTGGTCGGTTGGTGTGGCGTTTGACACGCCGCGGGTTTCCGGCCTGACGCTTGGCCTGTTGTTTGCGCGCGGCGATAGGTCAGGGCCATTTGCGGCGGGCGATGCGCCATTGGATTTACCAACCGCGAGTGATAATAATGACAAGGCCATTTACAATTATCACCTGGGGGTCGGGGTGGGTTACGCCTGGAGCGATAATTTCAGCCAAACCTTAAGCTATGATAAAGGCTTTGGCGGCAACGCCGGTGACATCGGCAATGGTTACGGCTGGGCATTGTCGAACCAATTGTCGTTTTAATTCTCGGCTAATTCTCGGCTAATTCTTGGTCAAAATTTTTTTGTAAAAAATTATATAATTGCCACGGCGTGATAATCCATGGGACAAACCATGGGGTAAAACACGGCCGTTGCAATTGTAAAAACGATTTTATCAGCGACACGCAGGAATAAACCTCTCCCCAGCACAACCCCGACCGGCGCGGGCGATATGGTTGCGGGGTTGATGGGTTCAGCGCGGGGGTTAGGGAAATGCCGCACCGGCGGTAAATGATACGACAACCCAACCGTTCGTAATGCGCCATTGCCATTTGCAATGTTATTGGCGGCGGCAATATCACGACCTTAAAATTTGGTGCCAGGGCGTCGACCAAACAAACGCCATGGGTTTGTTCGACCAATAAAAAACAATGGCAGAATCCTTTTTTCAACCAGCCCTGCCACCAATGGTGCACCCGGCCGTCAAAACAAACGGCAAAACCGGTTAAGCGATAATCGATAACATCCTTCATAAAAAGAACATAAAGTGAACAGAATCGATTTGCAAGCGCAATATCGCCCGCAACGATTTTGAGAATGACGGGGGGGAGGGGTGAGTGAGCGGCGGCTGAAGACCGCCGACGAGGCACTGCGGCATCGCTATCCCCGCGCGCCCTAACGCAATAGGCGGTTGATGAAATATGAAAGCCAATGATATAGTTCCTCGGCCTGCGGAATATGGCGAACAATTGGGTCGCGGAAAATAATCAACAATACCAAAAATAAAAATGCCGCCACCACCAACCCCAGTATAAGGCCGATGATGCTGAACCAATCTAACCCGCGGTGCAATTCGTTATATGACCCGGGCGTTTTAATTTTGCGTTTGAATTTTTTTAATCGTTCTTGGTTGGCCTGGTATTGTTGGTAATCGGTGTCGTTCATGCGCGATAAATCCAACGACAATAATTCGTCGTCGGCGATATCGGTTGCGCCCGCCGAACCACCGCTGGTGTTATCGTTTGCCACATCGCCCCCCATGTTGCCCTTAATCGTGCCGCTGACATTAATTGCAAATGGTGCGCCGGCGGGGTTGCGACCGGTCGGCATGGTATCGCCCGCAACCGGTGATGGGGCCGAGGCGCGACGGCCAGCACCGGCTATATTATCGGGCATATTATCGGGTGCATCATGGGGCCGATTGCGCGGCGACGCCGTGTTGATGGGCGGTGGCGGCCGTGTTTCCAACGCGACCAACATGCCCTTATTGGCGTGCCATTCATAAAAACAATAGGGGCAACGCACCCGTTGGTAACGGGTGGTCAATAACCCGGGGGCAACCGTGGCATTTTTTTTACACGCCGGGCAAGGTAACCTGTAACTAACGACCATATATTTCTTTTATTTCCTTTTTGTCTCTGCTTATACCTTATATAACCATTGCAATTTTTTTGCCATTTGTTTTGTTACAAATAGGTGGGATTTTTTATAAAGAATCGGCTATGGAATCGGCAGAAAGCAAACGTAACAAAATAAATCATGACAGAAAACCCCGCAAAAGATAAATTAGAAAAGAATCGCCTTCTTTCCTCGGCATTACGCGCCCTCAGCGTCGCAATGGTCGAACGGGCGCAATCGGGCCACCCCGGGTTGCCCTTGGGGTCGGCCGATATTGCCGCGGTGTTGTTTGCCAAGCATTTACGTTGTTCACCGCGCGACGCCAACCACATGGCGCGCGACCGATTTGTTCTGTCGGCCGGCCACGGCTCGGCCTTGCTTTATAGCTTGTTGCATCTGTTGGGTTATGACGATTTTTCCCTGGCGGCGTTGCAACGTTTTCGCGCCCTGCATTCGGTGGCGGCCGGCCACCCCGAACATGGCCATGGGGCGGGAATCGAAACCACCACCGGGCCCTTGGGCCAGGGCCTGGCCAATGCGGTGGGCATGGCGATTGGCCTGCAAAAGATATTTGCCGCAACGCCAAACTTAACGCCACAATTAATGCCAAAGGTTTATGTTTTGCTGGGCGATGGTTGCCTGATGGAGGGGATATCGGAGGAGGCAATATCCCTCGCCGGTAACCTGCAACTCAACAATTTAATTTTATTGTTCGACGACAACCATATTTCAATCGACGGCGACACCGCCATGGCAACCCGCACCGACCAGGAAGCCAGATTCCGCGCCAATGGTTTCCACACATTATCGGTTGATGGCCACGACGCGGCGGCGATTGATAAGGCATTGACCGAGGCACGTGGCATGGACCGGCCATGCTTCATTGCCTGCCGAACGATCATCGGCAAGGGCGCACCGACCAAGCAGGGCACGGCCTCTGCCCACGGTTCCGCCCTGGGGAAGGAAGAAGCCAAGGCGGTTCTGCAAGGTTTGGGCATAGGCGACAGCGATAAGTTCTTGCAAGATTTTATCCTGCCCGATGAATGGCGAAAATGCTGGGCCGATGTGGCGGCGCAAAAAACCGCGGATTTTATGCAACATGCCAAACAATTTTCTGGTTTGGACAGCCCGAAAAATGACATGACGGGTTTTTCGGGCGAGCTGGCACAGGATATTAAAAATTACAAAGAAAATACCTTGCAAGAAAACAAACCCCTGGCGACGCGGGTCGCCAGCCAACAGGCGATTGGTGTTTTTACAAAACGCCTGCCGCAATTGGTTGGTGGGTCGGCCGATTTGACCGGTTCGAACGGCACAAAAACGCCCGACCACAAAATCATCAACCGCAACGATTTCACCGGCAATTATATTCATTACGGCGTGCGCGAACATGCCATGGCGGCGGCCATGAACGGTCTGGCCCTGACCGGTTTTGTTCCCTATGGCGGCACATTTTTGGTGTTTAGCGATTACCTGCGCGGGGCGTTGCGATTGTCGGCGATTATGAAGCAAAAGGTTATTTACGTTTTGACCCATGATTCGATTGGCGTGGGGGAGGATGGGCCGACCCACCAACCGGTCGAGCATTTGGCGGCGTTGCGCGCCATGCCACACCTGTTGGTATTGCGGCCATGCGATACGATAGAAACCATCGAGGCCTGGGAAATTGCCCTGACGCGCCCGCAACCATCTATCCTCGCCCTGTCGCGGCAAAACCTGCCATTGCTCCGCACCGCAACCAACAGCGGCGACAACCACACGGCGCGCGGCGGTTATATTATTTATGGTGATGAAAATAAAGACCAGCGGACGATAACATTGTTGGCCACCGGGTCGGAGGTTTCATTGGCCGTGGCGGCGGCAAAAATGTTGGAAAAGGACGGCAAAAAATCCGTGGTGGTTTCCATGCCGTCGTTTGAATTATTCCGCGCGCAAGATTCCGCGACGCGCGACAAAATATTGGGGTCGGCACCGCGCATCGCCATCGAGGCCGGGGTCAAGCAACCATGGTTTGAATGGTTGCGGACCGGTGATGGATTCGGCGACGAATTCATCGGGTTGGACGATTTTGGTGCCTCGGCCCCCTATCAAGAGGTTTATAACGAACGTGGCATCACGGTCGAAAATGTCTTGAAGGTCGCCAATAAGTTGCTATAATAAATAATAGGGGACGCACATGTCAGGACATATCGGGGCATATCAGGAAACGGCCATGGATGCAGGGGCATATTTAGGGGACAATAAGGCGGGATAAGGGGGCAAAAACCAGGGCATATAGCGCTAAAGACTGAATCCATGATAGATATATCCGTGATGGCTATGGTATTTTTTTAAAAGAGGGGGGAGTTGAGAGCAATGACAGCTTATCAGAAGCGGGCAGAATTGCCTCACAAAATTAGTGTCGCCCATCAGCAGATGGCGGAAAAATTGGCCGCGGCCTTTATCGCCGAGGAGGTCTTTGCCGCCGGCACGCCGAGCTTTTCGGAGGATGATGCTTTTTCCATCAAGCGGGCGATGTTTCGCGCCCTGAAGGCGACCCTGCCCCAGCAGAAACCAGAATCAAAAATCATCGGTCGCAAAATTGGCCGCAATGATAGGGTGGGGTTGATTGCCACACCGATATACCAGCAGGGGGTTAAAACCGACCAGTATTTGCCCAATAACCTTATCGGCTTGGAACCCGAATTGGCGGTGGTGTGGGGCGATGACCTGCCCAGTCGGATTAAAAATGAAAAGGATTTCACCCGCGCCCTGCGCGATGCCGGTGCAAAATTGGTGATGGGGATTGAAATCCTCGCCAATCGTTTTGCCGTGCCGCCCTTGCCGTGGAACGAAACCAACCGCCCCGATTTTTCGCTCATCTTGGCCGACCATTTGCACCAATGGGGTTATATTGTCGGCGATGAATTGCACGATATCGACAGCGACGGTGATTATCACAAACAACCTTTTAGCTTTCGCTGTGGCGCGCGCAACATCACGGCGGCCGGCGCGACCTTGCCCTTTGGCAACCCGCTGAATATCTTGTGGCAATTTTATCAAACCCGGCCTTTTAACCCACTAACCGCGACCGAACATTTTAACCGCGGCGAGGTTATTACCCTGGGGTGCTTGCTGGGCACGGCGGTGCCATTTACCAAGGCCGATGCGACGCAATTTTTTACCGACAATAGCGACAACAGCCAGCCGGCGATTTCATTTTCCTTCGCCGGTTTTAAGCCGCTGAATGTTGTGTTGCGGCGGGCGTAACAAATGGCCGTGATAACCGCGCGACTATTTGGTATAAAAAAATCTTTGTCGTTTTGTGCCGTCTTTTTCGCGCTTGACATTATTGGCGGCAAATGCGATAGGAAATAATAGAAACATACAACAATTCGCTCGGCGAATATCTTAAATAAAAAGGGAAAAAATAATAATGTCTCTGCTTACCTTATCTGAAAAACAAACCCGCGACCTGTGGCCCGCGCTGTTTAACATGTTGAACACTGGTCTTGGTGCCATAAATTTTGGCTTATTTTTTTATGGGTTTTATTTGGTGTTCAGCGCGCAACTTAGCGCGTGGTATCTGCTGGTTGGTTTTGTTTTTTATTATTGGTTTGGTTTATTCGGTTTGACGATTGGCCTGCATCGTTATTTTTGCCACCGCAGTTTTAAAACCAACAAATTTTGGCATTATGTTTTTGCCATCACTGGCACCTTGACCTCGGTCGGCACTGTCGTTGCTTGGGTTGGGTTGCATCGCCACCACCATTTGAACACCGACACCGAAAACGACGCGCACGACCCGCGCCGCAATGGTATTTTGAAAACCTGGTTTTATATTTACAAACGGGTTGTTATTTCCGATAAATATGTGCGCCCCGAATTGAAAGATCCCTTGTTGATAATTTTGCACAAATTTTATTTTCCGATTATTTTTACCTACATCGCGGCCTTGCTTGGCATTGCCATGTGGATGGGGTTGGCCAACCCACTGGCGTTGGTTATCTGGTGCTACGCGGTGCCGGCCTGCGGCGTTTATGTCGGCCTGTCGGCTGTTACCACCATCGCGCATTTGCATGGTTACAAAACATACGAAAGCAAGGACGAGGCACGCAACAGCTGGCTGGCCAGTTTGTTAAGCGGCGGCGAAGGTTGGCATAACAACCACCATGTGTTTCCATCGCACTATCGCCAAGGCCACCAAAAATGGGAACTGGACCCGGCGGCCTGGATGATTGAACATTTCATTGGTAAGGACGTGCGCCGCATCGATTATTCGACCAAGAAAAAAATCTCGGCTTAAAAAATAACCTTGCGGCCAAAAATATAGGGCAAGATATTAATTGCCCAGCGGGTGACAAAAACCCGCGCCGTGGTAAAAAAATGCCGCACGCCGGCGAAGACAAAAAAACGGCCGATGGCATAAATATATTTATAAAAAAACCACGGGCGGGTCAGCATTGCCCGGGTGTTTTCCAACAAAAACCAATTTATTTCATTGCTGATATTTTTTTTTATCGCTGGGTAGGCGGGCTTGGCGTAAAGCAAGCGAAAATCCTTTGCCGTGATATTTGGCAAATTGTCAAATGGGTCGGGCAGGTTTTTTTGCCGCAATTCATGCGCCAGCCGCACCATCATGCCGCAGACAAATTTTTGAAAATGATTTTTGGTCAGGCCGTGGCCGTGTTTGCGATAATAATAAAGCGGTTGCGGCAGGTTTTTTATAACGCCATTTTTTTCCAGCAGGCGATAACACCAATCGGCGTCTTCGCCCTGAGCAAATGGTCGATAGGGTGCCCGTTGATAGGCATCGGCCCGCACCAACAGCGTCGGGAAATGGATGCCCACTGGGTCGCTGTGGGGTTGCCTGTCGCCATGTTTTTTCGCCGCCAATTTAGCCAAGGCAATGGGCGTCTTGCCAAGTTTTATATCGCGGCCGCGCCGAATGTAAAAACCACTGCCCACCGCCGATAGGGCTGATAATTTTTTTGTCGGTTGCAACACCGCCAACAATATTTGCAATCGGTCGGGCGATGAATAATCGTCGGCGTCTTGCCATAAAATATATTCGCCGCGCGCGTTGGTAATGCCGGTTTGCCGCGTGGCACCAGCCCCCAGGTTGCGGTCGTGGCGGATGATTTTTATTCGCTGGTCTTGAGCTTGATAATGCTGGACAATTTTTAATGTATTGTCGGTTGAGGCATCGTCAATAATTAGCAATTCAAGATGGTGATAGCTCTGCGCCAAGATGGAGGAGATGGACTGGCCGATATAATAGGCGGCGTTAAAGGCCGGCATGATAACCGAAACAAGCGGTTGGTCTTTTTTCATGTTTTTCAAAATACAGATGCTTCCTATTATCTACCGCGAATGGCATTTTTTTACTAGATTTTTTTTGTTTTTTGCGTTAATAATTGGCCATGAAGAAAATTATAACAACCCTCCTCACCCTCCCATTGTTATCGTTAGCCATGGCCAATGTTGCCGTGGCGCAGGCGGCGGCGCCCGGCGACCTGTCCTCGGCCATGTTGCAATTGTTTCCGCTGGTATTGATATTTGGCGTTTTTTGGTTTTTGTTGATAAGACCGCAGATGAAAAAACAAAAACAACATCAGGCCTTGGTCGCCGCCGTGAAAAAAGGCGATGAAGTTGTTTTGTCATCGGGCGTTTATGGTAAAATCACCCAGGTTGTCGACGCGGTTAAGGTCGAGGTCGAAATTGCCCCCGGGGTTAAGGTCAAGGCCGCCAAGGCCATGTTGGCCGATGTTTTAACCAAGCCGGTGGCGACCGCCGCCAAGGCCGACGACAAACCATCGTTAAAATCGTTGTTTGGCGCAAAGAAAAAATAGGGAAAAAATAGCGAAAAAATAGCAAGGCCGATTTTTTGTGCAATGACCGATTGGTCATCAATCATTTTTAGCTATGTTTTATAAATGGCGCCCGTCATTAAAAATTTTTTTGGCTAACCAGCAAACAAACGGAGCCGATAAAAAATCTAAATAAGTTGGTATAAAAACATGGTGCTCGATTATCCGCTATGGAAAAAATTGCTGGTGGTGATAGTTCTTGCCCTGGGCTTGGTTTACGCCGTGCCGAATTTCGTTCCCAGTTTACAAAACAAAAACGCCAAAGAATTTTTCGCCCTGGGGTCGACCATGAACCTCGGGCTTGATTTAAAGGGCGGGGCTTACCTTCTGCTTGAAATCGACAGCAAGCAATTCATGCAGGAAAAAACCGCAAGGCTGGAAGACGATGTGCGCAACCTGCTCCGCCAAAATAATATCGGTTACCTCGCCCTCAGCCATAATGAAAATGGCGTTCGGGTTGCGTTGCGCGCAACCGATGTTGATGTGGTTAGCAAATTATTGAATAAAAAACTCAACCAACCGGCGGTGTCGCCGACGGGCGTGGCGCAAACCCCGTTGGATATTGCAAAAAGCGGCAATGGTCTGTTGTTGTCCTACACCACCCAGGGCCAGGCGCAGATGTTAAAACAATTGCAAGACCAGGCCGCCAATATTGTGCGGCGGCGGGTTGATGCCCTTGGCAACCGCGAGGCGGTGGTTTCGCCGCAAGGTAGCGACCGATTGATGGTCGCGGTGCCGGGCGAAAAAGATTCGGCCAGTTTAAAAACCGCCATCGGCAAAACCGCCAAATTGTCTTTTTACTTGCCGGCGAAATCGGGCGAGCAAAGTTTCACCCTTTATGACGCGGGCGGCCGCGGTTATTCCCTGGGCCTGTTACCGGTGGTGGGTGGCGACGATTTGGAAGATGCCAGCGCGTCATTTTCAGAAAACCAACCGGTGGTTAGTTTCCGTTTTTCCGGCGCGGGGGCACGTGCCTTTGGCCAGGCGACGACCGACAATGTGGGTAAGCCATTGTTCATTGTGCTTGATGGTAAAATTATCAGCGCGCCAAATATCCGCCAACCGATAACCGGCGGCAGTGGTATCATCACCGGCAATTTCACCGTGGCCGAAACCCAAACCTTGGCCTTGTTGTTAAAGGCTGGGGCATTGCCCGCGCCGCTAAAAATTTTGGAGGAACGTTCGGTCGGGGCCGGCCTGGGGGCGGACAGCATTCGCGCCGGGCAAATTGCGTCGCTGGTTGGGTTTTTGGCGGTGTTGTCGATTATGGTAATTATCTATCGCATTCCCGGGTTGTTTGCCGGTATTGCGCTGATTGGCAATTTGATTCTGTTGGTGGCGGTGATGACGGCGTTTCATTCGACCCTGACCCTGCCTGGCATCGCCGGCATTGTGTTGACCATGGGTATTGCGGTCGACGCCAATGTGTTGATTTACGAACGGGCGAAGGAAGAATTGATGAAGGGTAAATCGGTGGTCGCCAGTTGGCAAGATGGTTTCAACCTTGCCTTCGCCACCATTTGGGATAGCCACCTGACCAATTTGCTCAGCACCTTATTATTATTTATTTTTGGTGCCGGCCCGATTAAGGGTTTTGCCCTGTCCTTGACCTTGGGGATTGTTACCTCGCTTTTTTCGGCCATCATGGTGACGCGTATGTTGGTGGTGTGGTGGATAAGAAAATTTAACCCGAAAACCGTTGGCTTTTAAATTAGGATAAAAAACATGTGGAAAAAATTACGCCAAACCCATCATTTTGATTTTGTCAAATACCGGCCGTTGCATGTTGGCCTGGCGGCGGCGATTATTGTCATCTCCTGTATTTTGTTTTTTACCAAGGGGTTGAATTACGGCATCGATTTTAAGGGCGGGGTGTTGTTGGAAATTAAAACCGCGCCCGGGGTAACCATCGGCGATATGCGCGCCGCGACGGCGCAATTGCCGGTAAAATCCTATTCGTTGCAAGAATTTGGTTCGCCCGATGTGTTGCTTATCCACATGGATAAGGACGAGACATCATCGCCCGAGGCGTTGTTGGCCGAGGCCAAGACGATATATGGCGCGAAGGTGGTTGATTATCGGCGGATAGAAACCGTCGGGCCGGTGGTTGGGGGCGAGTTAAAACAATCGGCGATTTGGGCGGTGCTGGCCGGGTTGGTGATGATATTTATTTATGTTTGGTTGCGGTTCGAATGGCAATTTGCGCTGGGCGGCATGTTGTCGCTGTTCCACGATGTGATGGCAACCCTGGGGCTGTTTTCATTGATTGGTTTAGAATTTAATTTGGTGTCGGTCGCGGCCTTGCTGACTATCGCCGGTTATTCGATAAATGACACGGTGGTTATTTACGATAGGTTGCGCGAGAATATCCGCCTGACGCCCAAAAAACCGCTGGATGAATTGATTAATGTTTCGATTAACGCCACCCTGTCGCGGACGCTACTGACCTCGGTCACGACTTTTATGTCGATGGTTGCCCTTGCCATTTTTGGCGGCGCGGCGATAAGGGGTTTTGGCATCGCCATGGTGTTTGGCATTTTTGTTGGCACCTATTCGTCGATTGCTTTGTCCTTGCCGGTGGTGGCTTATTTTCAGCCAAAACGCGCCAAGGGCAAGGATAATAAGGACGAAGGCTATAGCGATTTATTTATGAAAAAATAATGGTTGGTTTATAATGGATATTCTCCCCCTTTCCGCCGATGGTAAGTTTTCGATAGCTTCCTATGGCGGGGGCGGGTTTGTGATTAAGGATACCCATGGCGCGGAAAAAAAATGGCACGGGTCGATATTTATCAAGCCCGAGGGGGTGGTGCCGATAACCCATAGAACCCTCGACGATATAAAATTGGCCGATGTTATCCCGCTGTTGCCGTTGAAATTGGAATTGTTGTTGTTGGGCACCGGCGCGCGCATGGCGCGGCCCGAAAAATTGCAACGCGATAATTGGCAAAGATTGGCGAGCGGCGTGGAATGGATGGCGACACCGGCGGCGGCACGAACCTATCAAATAGCGGTGGGCGAGGGGCGGTTGGTGGCGGCATTGTTGTTGGCGGTGGAATGATAATAGCGCGGGCGGTAGTGGTTGGCGTGGCGCCGTTATGGTGCTTTGATTTTTGGCGCGGATTTGATAGAGATGGGACATGACCGATTCACATAATAACAAACAAGTTGGTGGCCGCCTTGGTGACCGCATGGGTGGCCCGAATGTGTTTGCCGACATTCACCACAAGATAGAAAATATCATTCGGCGCGAATATGAATTGGTCGATGGCAGGGCCTTGCCGCCGTTTCAGGTCGAGCGGCCAAAGGAAGAATCTTTTGGCGATTTGTCTTGCAACGCGGCGATGGTGTTGACAAAATTTTTATCCAACCCGCCGCGTGCCATTGCCGAAAAAATTATCGGCGAATTGCAAAAAGATAAGGTGGTGAAATCGGTCAGTATTGCCGGCCCGGGGTTTATCAATATTTTTTTGACCGATAATTATTGGCAAGGGTTGCTGGCCGCGATATATGACGCCGGCGATAATTACGGCAAAAATATTGACGGCGCGAATGAAAAAACCAATGTCGAATTTGTCTCGGCCAACCCGACTGGCCCGTTGCATGTTGGCCATGCGCGCGGCGCGGTGGTGGGCGATGTGTTGGTGCGGCTACTCCGCTTTGCCGGTTTTGATGTCACCGCCGAATATTATATCAACGACGCCGGGGCGCAGATTGATACCCTGGCGCGGTCGTTGTATTTTCGTTACCAACAATCCGCCGGCGCGGTTGATAAAAATTTGGAACCGCCGGCGGGGTGCTACCCGGGCGATTACCTCATCCCGCCGGCGGAGGATTTGTATAAAGAAGTTGGTGATAAATACGCGGGGCAAGCGGAGGTCGCCTGGCTGGATTTTTTTCGCGATTACGCGGTGGGGAAAATGATGGTCGAGATAAAAAAAGATTTGGCCGATATGCACATTGCCCATGATGTTTTTTCGTCAGAAAAAAAACTGGTGGCGGCCGGTAAGGTGCAGGAGGTGTTGCAAGAATTGGAAAAAGAAAATAAAATTTATGAAGGGGTGTTGGAAAAACCAAAGGGCAAAACGGTCGATGATTGGGAGCCGCGCCCACAAAAATTATTCCGGAGCACCGCCGATGGCGACGAGGTTGACCGGCCGATTCAAAAATCGGATGGGTCATTTACCTATTTTGCGAACGACATAGCCTATCACCTTGACAAATGCCAACGCGGCGCGACGCGGTTGATAAATATATTGGGTGCCGACCATGGCGGTTATGTCAAGCGCATTTCGTCGGCGACGCGCGCCGTGTCGCACGGCCGGTCGCGGTTGGAATGTCTGTTGATGCAGGTCGTGCGGTTTATGCAACATGGCGCGCCGTTAAAAATGTCAAAACGCGCCGGCAATTTTATCATGTTGCGCGATGTGATTGCCGAGGTCGGTGCCGATTCGCTCCGTATTTATTTATTGTCGCGCCGCCCCGATAGCCAGATGGATTTTGATTATGACGAGGTGATGGCCACCAAACGCGACAATCCGGTTTTTTATTTGCATTATGGTTTTGCCCGCGCCCATTCGTTGATGAAAATTATCGACGGGCAATTTGCCGGCCTCGCGCCCGATTTTTCGCCGGGCGCATTGGCAAAAATAAACCATCCGTTGGAATTGCAGATGATAAAAAAAATCGCCGAATTCCCAAACATGGTGGAGAAGGCGGCGTTGTTGGCCGAACCGCACCGCATTGTTTTTTACCTGGCCGATTTGGCGACATGTTTTCACCAATTATGGACGGCGGGGCGCGACGACCTCGACCTGAAATTTTTGCAAGTTGATGACCGGCAATTGACCGCGGCGCGCCTGGCCCTGGTGAAGGGTTTTTGCCGCGTGATGGAAATCGCCGGCCGCATCATGGCTATTGAATGGAAAACCGAATTGCGATAAGGGTATAAATAATAAAAAAATGAGTAACGATATTTTGGATAAAGGTTCACCCGGGCGGCGGATTATTCTGCTCCTCACCCTTTTGTTGTTGTTGATTAGCGCGTTGATATTTTTGTTTAACCGCGCCAGTTTTTTGGGCGGCGGTGGTAAATCGACCGAACCGGTTGTTATAACGCCGGGCGGTGCGGTGAAAACATTTCCCGATGATTCGCAAAAAAATGGGGAGATGCCCGCCGCCAAGGTTTACGATATGTTGCAAAAAACCCCGCCGGCGTCATCGAACACGGCGACCAATAAAAAACCCAATTCGGTGGGCGATATTGTTGATAACAGCGCGGGCAAGCCCGCAACTGGTCAAGCGACTCAATCGACTCAAGCGACCCCGGCACCAGCCACCGCCAATCAAAATAAAAAGCAAGCCACCAATAATACCGCCGCCGCGAAAAAACCGAATGATAAGCCAAATGACAAGGTGACGGCGAAACCGACCGTCAACAACGCCGCCAGTAACGCGGCGAACAAACCCGCCGCCAAACCCACGACGTCGGTCGCCGATTTGGTCAGCAGTAATGGCGGCAATGAAAAACCGAGCCAAGCGACCAAAGAAGCAAAAAAACCCGCCGATAAAACCGCCACCACCAAACCGGCGGATAAAACCGCCAGCACAGCCACCACCAAACCGGCCGCCAAACCAACCGATGATTCGGCGAAAAAAATGGCGAAGGATATTGCGACCAATGTTGCCAATCAGCCTGGTAAATATGTGTTGCAATTGGCTTCCTTCACCGACGAGGCAACGGCGCAAAAATATTTGAACAGCATCAAGCCACGGCTGGATAAAATTATCGGCGGCAAGGGTATAAGCCTTCGCGTTGGCAGTGCGGTGTTGAGCACCGGCCAAAATGTTTATCGGTCGCAGGTGGTTGGCTTCCAAACCAAGGAGCAAGCCAACGAGGCCTGCGAAAAAATAAAATCGCAACTAGCAACCTCGGCCAAGCCCGATTGTTTGGTGTTGAAGTCGTTTTAAAAAAACATTTATGACGCAAATGCCAAACCCTGCGCCAACCGGTTCGCCGCCCCCATTGTCGACGCTCTTACCGACAGCATTGTCTAACACATTGCCATTGATTGTCGGGCTGGCGGGCACAAGCATCAGCGACGATGAAAAAAAATTCTTCCGCAATCACCCGCCGTTTGGTTTTATTTTGTTCGGCCGTAATATTGAAACATCGGCGCAGGTTATATCCCTGACCCGCGAATTGCGCGCCATCACCAACAATGAAAAAATTTGGATATTTGTAGACCAGGAGGGTGGCCGCGTCGCGCGGCTGAAACCGCCGTTGGTAAAACCCGCGCCGCCGATGGCGGCCTTCGTCGATTTATATCACCGCAACTATGATGACGGGTTGCGGGCGGTCGAGCTTTACGCGCAATTGCAATCGGCCGAATTGGTTGGGCTTGGCATCAATGCCAATTGCGTGCCGGTGCTCGATATTCGGTTTAGCGGCGCGCATGATATTATTGGCGACCGGGCATTTGGCGATAATGGTGATGACATCATCGCCCTGGCCGGTCATTACACAGCGGCGGTGATGGCGGCGGGCATTATGCCGGTGATGAAACATATCCCCGGCCATGGCCGCGCCCTGGCCGACAGCCACCATGAATTGCCGGTGGTTACAACCGACCTGGCCGAATTGCAACGCACCGATTTTTTGCCCTTTCGCCATTTTGCCAAAACCATCCCCCTGGCCATGACAGCCCATGTGCTTTATGCCGCTATCGATGACAAGCCGGCCACCCTGTCAAAAAAAATTATCGATGAAGTGATAAGGGGTTGGATGGGGTTCGATGGGTTGTTGATGACCGACGACCTGTCGATGCAGGCATTGAGCGGCGACATGGTGGCGCGTGGCCGCGAATCGCTGTTGGCGGGTTGCGATATCCTGCTCCATTGCAATGGCAAGATGGATGAAATGACGGCGTTGGTCGCCGCCATCGATGCGGCGTGGGATGATAAAAAACAAGCGCGGTTTAAAAAATCCTGTCAAAATCTTGCGAATCTAGCTACAGCATGGCAGAGAGAAAAAAACATAGCCGAAGCAAGGCAAGAAAATTTGTCGAATGAAAACATTTATCAAGCAATGAAAACTTTATTAGCACCACACTGGCAAGCATGATGACCGAAAATTTTTTAGACGATGAGTCGCGCGACGCATTGCTGGGGGCGGATGGCCAAGCGCCGCACCAGGCGATGAGTGGCGAGGAGGCCTTCACCCGCGCCGAGCCAGCGGGCGAGCCGCTTGACCCCGAACGCGACCCGTCGGAGGTATTGAAAATCAGCCTGAATAATTATGAGGGGCCGTTGGAATTGTTGCTTGACTTGGCGCGCCAGCAAAAGGTCGATTTGAAAGAAATTTCTTTGTCGTTGCTGGTCGACCAATATATTTTATTTATCGAACGGGTCAAGAAAGACCATATCGATATCGCCGCCGAGTATTTGGTGATGGCGGCGTGGCTGGCGTTTTTGAAATCAAAATTGCTTTTGCCGCAGGCGGCTGACGCGGTGGACGAACCGCCCGAGGCGATGATAGCGCGCCGCGCGTTGCAGATGTTGGATGCGATGCGGCAAAAATCGGTGGAATTATTTGCGCGCCATCGCTGTGGTGTTGATTTTTTCTTGAAGGGTATGGTCGAAGAATTGCCGGAAGAGGTCGAAACCCGATGGGAGACCGATGTCAATAAATTGATAAGCGCCTATGCCGAGGCGCAAAATGCCAAACCGGTCAAGCAATTGGATATTTTGCCGACCAAGTTGACGTCGCCCGAGATGGCGATTGAAAAATTGCGCCGCGCCCTGCCGTTTTTAACCGATTGGACGGTGTTGGAAAATTTCTTGGGAAAATTATTTAACGAAGGGTTTGATAATGATTTGCAATGGCGCGCGGCCTATGCCTCGAGCTTTTTTGCATCGTTGGAATTGGCGCGCCAGGGGTTGATTGAAATTCGCCAAAATGGCATTTTTAAGGATTTAGAAATTCGGCAAAAAACGTCACCGCAAGAAACCAACCAACAATAAAAGCAAATAAAAAACCATGGCCAAAGAAAAAAAATCAAAAAAAGTTGATGATGCCGGTGCACCGCACCGCATTGTTGAGGCCGCGATTTTCGCCGCCACCGCGCCGCTCAACAAAAAATCGTTGCTTGCCATGTTGCCAAAAAAACCCAAAGCCGACATCGACGATATTTTGGCGCAATTGAAAAAAAATTATCAGTCGCGCGGCATACAATTATTGGAAAGCAAGGATGGTTTTTATTTTCGCACCGCGCCCGATTTGGCACCCTACCTTACCCAATTTCGCGTCGAGTTAAAAAAACTATCGCGCGCCGCGATGGAAAGCCTGGCGGTGATTGCCTATCACCAGCCGATAACCCGCGCCGAGATTGAAACGATTCGCGGCGTGGCGATTTCAAAAGGCACATTGGATATTTTGTTCGACACCGGTTGGATTAAATTTAAGGGGCGACGCAAAACCCTTGGCAACCCAATCACGCTGGGCACGACCGATAAATTTTTGGTCGATTTTGGTTTGGCGTCGTTGCAAGAATTGCCCGGGGTCGAGGAATTGAAAGAAATGGGGCTGTTGCACCTCGGCCATGATTTTTCGTCCATCGGCATGGGCGAGGAGGAGGAGGATATATCGATGGGCGAACAATTGGATCTGTTGCAATCGTCGCTCGATGATATTCTCAGCCAAGACCAAAATGCCGATGAAAACGAAAACGAATTGTTGATGGACGAACCAACCGACGAAGAAACCCCGAGCAACAAAAGCAAAAAAAAGAAATAGTCTTTTTACAATTTTTTACAATTCTGTTTTTTTTGGGCGGTTTCTGCTATATAAAAAAAATGGTGGCGTTAAGCGTTAATATCAACAAGGTGGCATGGTTAAGAAATAGCCGCGATGGCGACAGCCCGTCGCCGCTGGCGGCGATGGTGGAAATTATTGCCGCCGGGGCCGACGGCATTACCATTCACCCGCGACCCGACGAACGGCATATCACGACGCGCGACGCCGTGGCAATTGCCGCCGAATGGCAAGCCCACAAAAAAAATAATATCGAATTTAATATCGAGGGCTTCCCCGACGACCAGTATTTATCATTGATAGAACAATTGCAACCCAGCCAGGCCACGTTGGTGCCCGACGCGCCGGCGCAAAAAACATCTGACCATGGTTATTTTTTAAGCGATAAGATGGCGGCGATGACGGCGACGATAAAAAAAATAAAATCCTTTGGCCCGATTCGCGTGTCGTTGTTTGTTGATGCCGACCATGGCGAAGCCGATGCGGCGGAAATAAAGGCGGCGCGCGATGTTGGTGCCGACCGCGTTGAATTATACACCGGGCCATTTGCCCATGCTTATGCCCAGGCCAATGCCGTTGCGCAAATTTATGGCGCGGGCGACAAACCCGCCGACAAATCGGCCAGCATGGCGGTGGAGAAGATGTTGGCAAATTATGTTGCGGCCTATCAAACGGCGTTGGATTGTGGCCTTGCCGTGAATGCCGGCCATGATTTAAATTTGCAAAACCTGCCGCTGTTTATAAAACACCTGCCAAACTTGGCGGAGGTTTCCATCGGCCACGCGCTTATCGCCGATGCCCTGTGGTTTGGGTTTCGCGCCACCATAAAAAAATACCGGCAGGCGTTGCAACCCTGATGGCGGGCGATTTTTCTTCACGGGCATTTTCATGGCCATTGCCACAGCCATTATTGTGTTTTGACACGGCGGGCAACCAATTGTTGGTGGCCTTGGCACAACACGATGGCGCAATCGCGACCGAACGGCAAAAAATGGTGCATGGCCAGGCCGAGGAATTATTGCCGGCGATTGAAAAAATATTGCATGATGCGCAACGGCCACTTAACGCACTGCGCGGTATTTTTATAACCTTGGGGCCGGGGTCATTCACCGGCCTGCGCGTGGCGGTGGCGGCGGCGATTGGCTTGGGGTTTGGTTTGGATTTTTCCGTGGCGGGTGATGATAAAAAAATTCATGGTATCGGCAGTTTGCCGGCGATGTTGTTGACGCATATTGCTGATAAAAAATATCGCGATGATAAAGAATTTTTGGTGCTGGCCGAAAGCCGCCGCGATGAGATTTTTTATCAACGTTTTATATTGCATGTTGCTGATAAAAAAATTGCGCCCATCATGCCACAGCCGATGATGGCGCGGCGCGATGAATTGTTGAAAACCCACCCCGATGATGAGGTGGTTACGGGCGACGTGGATTTTGCGCGATTATTGCCCGCCCTGCAACAATATAATGGACAGGATTTTATCACCGACCATATCATGCCGATTTATGCACGCAACCCCGATGCGCGGGCATTGCCAAGGCCGAGCGATAATCAAAAAATAAAATAAACATGTTGCTGTTTTGTAACCCGTGGTTGGCCAATGATTTGGCGGCGTTGCATGGGGCATGCTTCCGTGGAGACGATGTATGGTCGGCCAATTTTTTGTCGCAACAATTAAAAAATCCGGCGGTGCTTGGCTTGGCGGCGCATGATGGCGGAAAGATTTTATCCTTTGCCTTGTTACAAATGGTGGGCGATGTCGCCGACGTGCTGACCCTGGCGACGCACCCCGACCATCGCGCGCGGGGTTATGCCAGCCATATCGTAACCGCGCTGTTGGGGTTTTTGCCGCAAGGCGGTAAATTGTGGTTGGAGGTTGCAACCGATAACCACCCCGCCCTGTCGCTTTATCAAAAAATGGGCTTTGGTGAGGTTGCGGTGCGGCCCAATTATTATCGCGCGGCACAGCATGATGGCCGTGATATTGCCCGCGCCGCCAAATTATTGATGTTTGAAAAAAAATAAATTACAATAATAATTCTATAATAAGAATTCTTGCGCAACAATAATTTTCTTTTCGGCGGTGATTATTTTTATTATCGATGATGCCTGCCACGGCAAAAAAACCTCTTCACCCTGATGGTTCTTTATCACCATGATATCACCCGCGCCATAATTGGTGAAGCCGACAACCTGGCCAATTGTTTGGCCAGCTGAAACTTGACTAAGCGGTTCGGCGGTTGATGCTGTTTTGTTTTTATCGTCGGGCGCAATGGGCGTGGCCACCACGGCAAAACCCACCAGGTCATGTTGGTAATGTTGATTGGCGGCCGTCGCGGGTAAAAATTGGCGTTTGATAAAAACCTCTTGGTTGGTCAGGCGGCTGGCCGCGTTGCGGTCGGCCGCGCCGCGCCACAGCACCAAAAAACCATTATTGGTTGGTCGCCATTTTTCGACCACCAATTCGGTGCCGTTTTTGGTTTGCAACGGGCGCAGGGCAAAAACAGCCTCCGCCGGGGTGGTGTGGCTTTGCAGGTAACATTCGCCGCGCAACCCGTGGGCGCGGCCAATTTTTGCCAGCAACACCAAATTATCGGGTGTCATTTGTTGTGATGATTTTTTTTAATATAATGCGCGCCATTATTTATAATAGCGTCTTTTCCATTCCTGTTCAAGGAAGCTGGTCCAGGCGGGGTTAGGCTCCGGCAAAATGGTGGCGGCAATTGGTGGCACCGGGTTTTTGCCGGCGTTGGTCAGAAAATCCTGGCGGGCGGCGGCATCGAGCTTGGCAATATCCAACACCGATGGTTCACCCCAAAAATCGGGGTTGGTTTTTTTACCCTGCGCCACCGGCGACAGCAAGAAATTGATAAACACCATCGCCCCTTCCTTATGCGGGGCATTAAAGGGGATGGCGAGGTAATGTTGGTTGCCCAAAATGCCGCGTTGCCAGGCGTAGGTTTGCACCGACGGCGGCACCAATTTTTGCTTTATCGCCGCCGAGGCAACACCAGCGTTGTAGGAAAAACTTAAGAGCAAGGTTTTGCTGGCAAACATTTTTAACATGTCCGATTCGTTTTTCGGGAAATTCTTGCCCTGTTGCCACAGGTAAGGATGCAGGGCGTCAAGGTAAGCCCACAAGGCCTTGGTTTTTTGGCGGGCATAATTGTCGTCTTTGAAGGCTAGTTGAAAATCGCGCGGGTTGCCAAGGTCGAGCATTAATTGCTTCAAAAATGCCACGCCGGTAAAATCGGGCGGCGCGGGATAGGAAACTTGCCCCGGGTTTTGTTTGGCAAATTGCAACAATTCAATGGCACTGCGCGGTGGGGTGGGGGTGGTGGCCGCATCGTTGACAAAAACGAAATAGGCGCGACCCCATGGCATTTCCAACCCATCGACCGCTATGGTGAAATCGCGGAGCAATTCCGGGTGGTTGGCGACCGCCAACCATTTATAATTGGGCAGGCGATTGATGAATGGGCCGTAAAGCAAATCCTTATCCTTCATTATTTTAAAATTATTGCCGTTTATCCAAACCACGTCGGCGGTGCCGGCGGTATTGTTACCGGCCTGTTTATCGCTTAAAATTTGGTTGACCACCACGGCGGTATCGGTCAGGCGAACCTGCTTCACGCGCACGCCATAAAGGCGAAAGGTCTCACCCGCCGCCCAAGAAATATAATTGTTGTAAAGTTCTGACCCGCCCCAGGCATAGAAATAAACCACCTGGCCACGGGCGCGTTGCGTGATGTCGTTAAAATTGGTGGGGGTGGAATCGGCGGCGGCGCGGTGCGCCCCGAGTAATAACATGACGCCCAAGGTAAAACTTGCGGCAAGATGTAGGGCGCGTGATGATAAAAATCTTTTCAACATTTGCGCGAACTTAGCAAACCCCTCCATAACTGGCAAGCGGAATAATGTTGGATAGGCATTATTGTCATGAAAGGTTATGGCGATGGAATGGTTATTGCAATTTTTTATCCATGCCACCATGCCCAAAGACATAATGCCCAAAGACATAAATAACGCAACCGACGCCATTAATAAATGGGCGGGGGTTTTTTCGGCCATGAGCCAAGAAACCCGCCTGCGGTTATTGATGGCACTGGCCGCGCGCGAGACATTGGGCCTAACCCCCACCGCCTTGGCGGCAAGCCTGGCGATACCCGCCAATACTTTATCATTTCATTTGCGGGCGTTGGAAGCATCGGGCTTGGTGAAGATGCGCAAAAAAGGTCGGGAGAAAATCTATTGCATCGAATTTCATTTGGTCGAGCAAGCCATTAGATTTTTGATGAAGGAATTTTTTGGCGCGACCGATATTCGGTTTCGTGTTGCGCGCCGTTTGAGCGAGGCCATCATCAACCCGAACGACGTGGCAAGCAAGCCGACAAACAAGGATAATATAAAAAAATAACCTTGCCGTTGCGAGAGGGTGCTTGACTGCCATGAATTCGTTATGAATTCGACGCGCCGTGTGGCAGTGATTTTTATATAATAATCATTGATTTTTAAAAATATATCCCTTATAGATTGTAAAGTAGTATTTTTGTTGTTTATAATTGTTTTCTTATCATGCCCCGAACTGTAGATTATCGAATAATAACTTATTATCTACGCTGTTTTAAAACCGACTTGACCAATTGTTTGCGCCGTTATTTGTTGCGGGGTGGGTTATTGCTCGGCCTGTTGTTGGCAACCCCTGTTCTTGCGCTGGGGCAAACGTCGTCGCAAGTCGCGTCGCCCGCGCCACCCGCCACGCCGGCCGTAACCCGCACGGTGGTGCAAAAACGATTTGTCTTTCCGCCATCTGCCATGTTTGGGGCGTCGCGGCAATTATTGCCGGGCAATAATGTGGTGGCAAGGGTCGGCGGCGATATTAACACGGAATATAGCGCGGTGCTTGGCGCGGGTGGTGGCAATTATTTGTCTTTCCCATTAAGCCCATCGGGCAGGGGCAACCTGCTCCGCCTGGTGGTGGATGGCGAGAAAAACGATTTCAACCCGGTTGCCCGCACCATCAGTTATGAAATTATTTACGGCGGGCAATTGGTATTTTTTTCGTTCCCCAATTTTGAATTGCAACGCGCCTATATTTATTTGGGCGCGGGCGCATGGACAGCGACCGGCCATTTGCCATTTGGCATCATATCATTGGGTAAGGATTTTGGCGTGTTGACGCGTTACGCGATTGATGGTTCGAGCATTTTGCCGCCCGGTGCGATAAAAAATTGGCAATGGTTTAGCGGCAAAAGCACCGCCGGCGGTGTTTTAAATAATGATATTGTTGAGGGCTATGGCCGGTCATCGGCCGATAATTTTGATACCAGCGCGAAGGTTGCCTATCAAACCCCGTCGGTTTATGGCCTGTCGGCCGCGGTTAGCTATGCCCCGCAAGCGGTTTTTTGGTCGCAAAATAATTGGGCTGGCAACAACCCCAAAACCCACCAGAACGAGGTTGATGTCGCATTAAGTTATCACCTGAATGCAAAAACCATCAACCACCAATTTTTGTTCGATATAACCGGCGGTTATGAATATGCCGAGGTGTTGCCAGAATATAGCAATCAGAATAACCAATTTTTTAACACACTTAACGGCGCGCTAAGAACAAAATTTATCAATGACGTGACGAACGACGCCATTAGTAGGGTTCCCGGCATTACCCAAGCCCAGGCACAGCAGACCGCCCTGGCCGCCTATCAAAACTACATCACCTATGGCGACCCGACCAGCGCGGGCACAAGTTTGGGTTACGCCAATATAACGCGTGGCGCGGGGAGCTTTGGCCTGAGCAACCAGGAGGCATATCAAATTGGTTTTAAATTTGGTTACAACCCGTTGAACATCACCCGCAGTTTGGAAAATATTTTTTCCGGGGTTAATTACGATTTGCGTTACGGCAATGCCGACAGCGGCGAGAATCAATTCCGCGATAACGGCGATAAAAACACAAACAAAATGGGGGATTTTTTTAATATCTCGGCCGGCATGGGTTGGAACAAACTTTATGGCAATTTGTTCTCGGTCGGGCTGTCGCTTCGCCCCTTGGCATTTTTAAGCATCTATGGCGGTTATGGTTACGGGGTTTGCAACACGCAATCTTGCATGGCGGCGCGTTTTTTAACGCAGGCCGCCAGTTCCAATATCTGGACCGGCGGTGTTACCTTCGCCCTGTCGAGCAATTTTTTTATTTATAGCCAAGCGATGGGCATCAGCGGCGATGTTGAATTCCCGCGTTATGACGCCGCCGGTTATTTGCATAATCAAACCAATGGTTATTTTAACCGCGCCACCATCACGGTGGGCACCATGGCGTCTTTTTAAGGGCGCGTTTTTAGGGGGGCGGTTTTTTTTAGGCATATTTTTTGGGGATAGGGCTTGCTATCTTGGTTAAAAATTGCTACGCAGATGCCATGAGAATAAACGTGCGCGAAAACAATGTCGACCAAGCCATCCGTGTCTTGAAAAGGAAACTGGTGCGCGAGGGGATTTTTCGCGAAAGCAAACAACGGCGTTATTATGAAAAGCCGTCTGAAAAAAAGAAGCGCGAAGGCACCGAGGCCGTTCGCCGTGCCCGCCGTTTACAACGGAAAAAATTCTTTAATAATTAATTTGCTGGCCTTGCGGGGTTGATTTTAAATATAGCCATTGCTGGCTGGGGTTTTTGCCCCCTTTTTTGCTTGGCGGTATGATGGTATGGTGGCCAAGCGTAAGATGATGCCTAGGGCAACATCGCAAAAAAAAATAAGTAAATAAATAATAGGGCAACAAGATGGCAAGCGATAAGAAAAAAATTGTTTTTATGGGGTCAAGCCCCTTTGCCGCCGCAACATTACGCGATCTGTATGATTTTTTTGCCGATGGCAAGGCCGAATTGGTGGCGGTTTACACCCAGCCGCCCAAGCCGAAACATCGCGGCAAAAATATTGAAAAAACGCCGGTGCATGAATTTGTTATGGAAATAGCGGGCGCAAAAAATCACCCGATACGCACCCCCGAAAGATTTGATGAGGCCGAGGTTCAATGGCTGTCAGCGTTGCAACCCGATTTGATTATCGTCGTTGCCTATGGCCTGTTATTGCCGGCGGCGGTGTTGTCGGTGCCCCGCATCATGGCGGTGAACATTCACCCGTCGTTGTTGCCGCGCCATCGCGGCGCGACGCCGATAGAATCGGCATTGTTGGCGGGCGACGCCGTAACCGGCGTGACATTAATAAAAATGACAGCGGCGATGGACGCCGGCGATATTATCGCCGCGCAACAAATAGCGGTGGCCGATGACGACAACCGCGAATCCCTAAGCCAAAAATTATTGAACCTGTCGCTGGCGATGTTGCGCGACCAATTGCCAATATTATTGGCGGGGGAATTTTCGTTACAGCCGCAGGAATCGCAACGGGTAACCTATAGCCAAAAAATAAAAACCAGCGATTATCAATTGCACCCGACGGAGGAAGCCAATATTGCCATCGACCGAAAAATTCGTGGCTACTACCCCAAGGCATTTTTGTTATTGCCGAGCGAAAAAGGCGATGGCGGTAAGAGATTGCAAATTTTGTCAGCAAGAAAACATGATGGCGATGATGACGCAAAAGATATTTTTTTTGCCGACGGGCGGGTGCTGTTGCCATGCCATGGCGGCGCGATGGAATTATTAACCGTTAAGCCGGAAAACAAAAACGCCATGGCCGCCGCCGATTGGTGGCGTGGTCGGCGGCAATAACCACTTCACAAAAATTATTTATAATTGATAGCCGCGCCACAGCATGTAGCCGGCCATGAGAAAAAGAAATATCGAAAACACGCGGCGCAGGGTGCGAAGCGGCAGGCTGTGCGCCAACCACGCGCCAAGCGGTGCAAATAAAACCGATGTCATGGCGATAATAAAAACTGTAGGCCAATGGACGAAACCAATGGTTTGCAACAGGCCCACGCCGCCCCCCATGCCGCCGCTCAGGCCACCATTGTCGGCGAGCAAAAACCCGATGCTGTTAACCGCCGCGATGGGGAAACCGGTGGCCGACGAATTGGCAACCGCGCGGTTGACCGGAATGCCAAAATGGGTTTGAAACGGCACCATTAAAAAACCGCCGCCGGCCCCCACCAACCCCGACAAAAAACCAACCACCACGCCAAACGCAACCAACCATGGGCTGGTCGGTAACAATGTTAGGGTGTCTTTGGGGTTAAATTTTTTGCCAATGGGTTTTGCATGGTGGCCGCGCCACATTTGCAAACCGGACAAAATCACCAAGCCGCCAAATAAAAAATAAAGCCAGCTGGATTTTAAAAAACCAAAAACCCCCAGGCTGGCCAACAACCCGCCGGGTAAAATACCAATTGTAAAAATGGCCGCCAACCGCCAATTGATGGCGCCACGCGCGTGGTGGGCGCGCATCGACGACAATGATGTAAAACACACCACCGCCATGGCGGAGGCAATGGCGAATTTGATGGTGCTGTCGCCGAACAAATTCATATGGTCGAACAGCGGCACCAAAAACGGCACCATAATCATACTGCCGCCGATGCCGAACAAACCGGCGAGGAAGCCCGACATAACGCCGAGCGATAATAAAATAACAATCAGGGTCATTAGAGCTTTCTTTTAACAGAACTTGCCAGCGAAGCAAAGGGGAAATACTTAGCCGCCAGAAATAACATGACATTTATATTCGCCCTACCGCTCCGCTGTTTGAGGACATATATGTTGCCCTACCGCTACGCTGCTTGAGGGCATATATGTTGCCCTACCGCTTCGCTGCTTGAGGGCGATTGAAATAGGCGATGGGAATTGCTACAGCGCGATTATGTTGAAAAGAAAATCGCCCTCAAGTAACGCAGTGATAGGGCAGAATAAATTGCCCTCAAGTAACGCAGTG